>NZ_JBEVTM010000069.1:0-519 GCF_040884255.1 Olsenella sp. AGMB03486 | reverse complement strand
AATGGCTGAGGACCTCCGGCATAACCGCAGGAATTCCTGTCGCCGCTCCGCTGCATCATATGGATGAACGGCTGATGCATCCGGAGGATCGGGGGACGAGATGGCGAAGGGTCATGCAGGCGGACTGAGCAGGAAGGAATGCGAGAGCAGGGGCACGCTCCTGGAGTTCCTGGAGAGATATCCTGACGAGGAGTCGTGCGAGAGGAGGCTCCTCGAGGAGAAGCATCCCGGAGGCTTCGTCTGCCCCGCATGCGGAAACCGCACCTGCTCCAAGGTGCACGGGCATGCCCACAAGTGGCAGTGCACGAAGTGCTCCCGCCAGTTCAGCGTCACCGCAGGCACGATGATGGAAGGGACCCACCTCGAGCTCAGGAAGTGGTTCGTGGCGATCTGGCTCATGTCGAGCCAGAAGGCAGGCATCAGCGCATGCTCCCTGCAGCGCCAGATCGGCTGCAGCTACAAGACGGCAGGGCGCGTCCTTGCGCGCATCCGCTGCGCGATGGCCAGATCGGAGTGCGT
>NZ_JBEVTM010000068.1:0-563 GCF_040884255.1 Olsenella sp. AGMB03486 | reverse complement strand
CGGGGCCGCCTTCCATCCCCTGCCTATGACGCTTCGGCTGCGAGCGACTGCTGCTCGCTGCCGAGGAAGAGCATGAACCTGGCCAGCTCCGCTGCCGTGGCCGCATTGGCCTTGCATGCAGGCATGCCCCGTGCGACCAGCGACCTCCTGTGGCTGCACAGGCGCGCAGAGAGCGTGCGTGCACGCTCCCGTATGCGCACGTCCACCGGCTCCGGGCATGCCTTCCCCTTCGCCGGGCTGCATCTCAGCGCCGACCACGAGCACTCCACGAGCAGCGACCTCGTGAGCGCGCAGCCGCATCTGGATATCGCGCCCATCCTCTTCTTGGCCGCGCTCGAGCTCTCCGAGGGGGCGAGCCCGAAGTACGACGTGATGCTCCTGCCGGAACGGAAGCGGGAGAAGTCGCCGACCTCGGCGGCGAACGTCAGGGCCGTGACGAACTGGACGCACTTGAGGCACTGGAGGGCCCTGACGATGCCGGCCAGCGGGGAGGCCCCGGCGAGCCTGTGCGCCTCGTCCAGGAGCGCCCCGTACTGCTCGTCCGCCGACTCGGCTGCGCGGAT
>NZ_JBEVTM010000067.1:0-565 GCF_040884255.1 Olsenella sp. AGMB03486 | reverse complement strand
CTTCTATATAGGCGCGAGGGCCGGAGGCACGAGGGGAAGGGGCACGGAGCAGCAGCCGATGCTTGCCGCCGTCGACAGGGCCCCTGCCGGGAGGGGATCGTGCGCCATCCGGTGCGCGCAGGACTGCTCGGGAGACTCATGGCGCCAGTTCGGGCACGACCACCTCTGCCATGCATCGAGGATAAGGGCGGATGCCTGGAGCGGCATAGCTGCCGGGCTCTCCTCGTTCCGCGGCCTCGAGCAGAAGGAATACGACAGCTCGGACGGCGATGCCTCGCTTCCCATGGTCCACAGGGTCATCTCCAACTTCAAGGCATACGTGGAGGGAGCCTTCCACGGCCTCTCCAAGAAGCACCTGCAGTCATATGCGGACTCCTACAGCTGGAGATACAGCCACAGGAGCTCCTCCGATGCCTGCATGGAGCTCCTCCACGAGATGTGCCTCATGCATGTCCCGCTCTCCGGCATCGCAGCCACGGCCACGGTCCAGCCGAAGCTTCCTGCGAGCTTGCCTAAGCCGTTTGCAGTTCAGGGAGCCTAACTATGCCGGAGGTACTCAGCCATT
>NZ_JBEVTM010000066.1:0-576 GCF_040884255.1 Olsenella sp. AGMB03486 | reverse complement strand
TCTCCGATGTCCGAGAGAGCAGCATCCGGTCCTGAGGGCTCGCCCTCGCACCCGTACCTTGAGAGCCGCATAGCGCAAAAGCAATCAATATCTTTCTTCAATGAAAGTCATCAGCATCTGATCGCTAGATATGCAACAAGCACAGCATAAGACACCCGAGCCATCGGATATGAAGATGGTAAGGGCGCACGGTGGATGCCTTGGCACAGGAAGCCGACGAAGGACGCGACAAGCTGCGATAAGCTGCGGCGAGAGGCACATGCTCTTCGACCCGCAGATCTCCGAATGGGCGAACCCGCGGGGGCCCATACCCCCGCACCTCCGGCAGAACGCATATGCCGGAAGGAGGCAACCCGGAGAACTGAAACATCTCAGTACCCGGAGGAAGAGAAATCAAACGAGATTCCCCCAGTAGCGGCGAGCGAACGGGGACGAGGCCAAACCGCGGAGCGCACTGCGCCCGCGGGGTTGAAGGGCCTGCACATATGTCCATGGATGCACGAGCGGAACGGCATGGGAAGGCCGGCGAGACAGGGCTAGAGCCCCGTACGCGTACATCCATCCATGGGCGGCAGG
>NZ_JBEVTM010000065.1:0-602 GCF_040884255.1 Olsenella sp. AGMB03486 | reverse complement strand
TATTGGAATTCTTGCCCATGTAGACGCTGGAAAGACGACCTTGACGGAGAGCCTGCTATATGCCAGCGGAGCCATTTCAGAACCGGGGAGCGTCGAAAAAGGGACAACGAGGACGGACACCATGTTTTTGGAGCGGCAGCGTGGGATTACCATTCAAGCGGCAGTCACTTCCTTCCAGTGGCACAGATGTAAAGTCAACATTGTGGATACGCCCGGCCACATGGATTTTTTGGCGGAGGTGTACCGCTCTTTGGCTGTTTTAGATGGGGCCATCTTGGTGATCTCCGCTAAAGATGGCGTGCAGGCCCAGACCCGTATTCTGTTCCATGCCCTGCGGAAAATGAACATTCCCACCGTTATCTTTATCAACAAGATCGACCAGGCTGGCGTTGATTTGCAGGGCGTGGTTCAGTCTGTTCGGGATAAGCTCTCCGCCGATATTATCATCAAGCAGACGGTGTCGCTGTCCCCGGAAATAGTCCTGGAGGAAAATACCGACATAGAAGCATGGGATGCGGTCATCGAAAATAACGATGAATTATTGGAAAAGTATATCGCAGGAGAACCAATCAGCCGGGAAGAACTTGCGCGGGAGGAACAGC
>NZ_JBEVTM010000064.1:0-614 GCF_040884255.1 Olsenella sp. AGMB03486 | reverse complement strand
CTCGCCGCCTCGAGGGCGCTCTCGGCGCGGTGCCTGGCGGCACGTCTCCCGTAGAGCCTCGCGCAGAAGGAAGTGAGCACCTCGGTCATGTCGCGCACAAGGTCGTCGTCGAGCTCCGTGTCGTCCACCACGACGACGCGCCGTCCCTGGGCCGCGAGCGCGCTCTCGACGAGGCCCGCGTTCATGCGGGCGAGGCGGTCTCTGTGCTCCACGATGATGGTGGTGACGGTGGGGTCCGCGAGGAGGCGGCTGAGCTTGCGCCTCTTGTCGTTCATGCCGCTCCCGATCTCTGACACAACCTCGGGATCCCCCACTCCCATGGAGACGGCAAAGGCCTTCAGGCGATCGGCCTGCCTCACGAGGTCGGACTTCTGGTCAGATGAGCTAACGCGGGCGTAGCAGACGGTGCGACCCGCTGAGGCAGGCGTGGAACCAAGCTCGTACTTCGGGTCATGCACGAGCCAGACGCCGGTCGCCGTCTTCTCGACGGGCACCGGCATCTTGCCCTCGCGGCACCACTTCCACACGGTTTGTTCGTTGAGGCCCTCTCGCTCGGCCCATTCCCTGGCTCTCATAGAGCAAAGAATAGCAGATTCAAACAATCTATCGCAAGC
>NZ_JBEVTM010000063.1:0-644 GCF_040884255.1 Olsenella sp. AGMB03486 | reverse complement strand
GAGGCTTTAGCCTGTGCCGCGCGGAACGCGCGGCATGAAAATCCACCCGCTGTGCGGGTGGAAGGCAACTATGCTATGCAACGAAACTCCTCCCTCCCTAGGATGGTGATTGTTCAGGTCGCCGGCCGCGAGAGGAAGGAGAACACCATGGCACAGAAGGCAAACAGCCTTGCGCACACGAAATGGATGTGCAAGTACCACATCGTGTTTTGCCCAAAGTATAGGAGAAAGGCCATCTACAACCAATACCGAAAGGACCTGGGGGAGATCCTCAGGAACCTCTGCCAGTGGAAGGGGGTGGAGATAATAGAGGGGCATCTGATGCCGGACCACGTGCACATGCTGGTGAGCATCCCGCCCAAGATCAGCGTATCGAGCTTCATGGGGTACCTGAAGGGCAAGAGCGCGCTCCTCATGTTCGACAAGCATGCGAACCTCAAGTACAAGTTCGGGAACAGGAAGTTCTGGGCAGAGGGCTACTATGTCTCGACCGTCGGCATGAACGAGGCCACGATCGCGAAGTACATCAGGGAGCAGGAAGCCGCGGACATCGCCCTCGACAAGCTCAGCGTCAAGGAGTACGAGGACCCGTTCAGCAGGAAATAGGCCGGCAAATGCCCGTTTGACGGGCTAGCCACGAGTCA
>NZ_JBEVTM010000062.1:0-651 GCF_040884255.1 Olsenella sp. AGMB03486 | reverse complement strand
CTATTTATGGTGGGCAGCACTTCTGCATCTTGTGGTCCTGGCCTCCGGACGGCAGGATTCTCCCCGACAGGAGGCTCCGTCCCGGAGGCGCGATATGGATGCCCAGGCAGGCATGCTGGCAAGGCTCTTCGAGAGGTCCATGGGCCTCGGGGACGAATGGGAGGTCTCCGATGTCTGGTTTGAGCCCTGTCAATATAATGGACAGCGGAATCGCAGATTCCTACACGGCCAGCATGTCTTCCGGACTGTGCCGGAGGGTCCTCTCGAAGCGGTCGAAGAACTCCTGCATGGTCTCTGCCGGCACGCGGTCCCCGATGGACTCGTGCGGACGGTAGCGGTTGTAGTATGACTCGATGAACTCGATCGCCCCGTGCTTCGTCGTGGATGCATCCGCCGGGCGCTCGTGGCGGTGCCACTCGTCCCTGGGCGTCCCGAAGGACGACTCCGCGACCGCATTGTCGTGGCAGCTCCCTGTGCGGCCCACGGAAAGCCTCACGCCGTGCGCTGCTGCCCAGGCGGCGAGCTCTGCGCCCGCGTGCTGGCTGCCACGGCCGCTGCGGAATATGGCCCCTCCGGCGACAATTGCTTGATGACTGTACCCTTCAATCAGCTGATGGGAGGGACGGACCTTCTTATTGAGTTGCATACAGA
>NZ_JBEVTM010000061.1:0-868 GCF_040884255.1 Olsenella sp. AGMB03486 | reverse complement strand
TGTGAGGGAATGGAAGCTCGCGCAGGAGCAGTCCCCACGCGACGGCTTCCTCGAGCTCGACTGGGCGCCGGGCACCATGCAGGCCGACTATGGCACCTTCACCGCCACCGTCGCAGGCGAGAGGCCCGGGCTGAAGCTCCTCGTCGCGACGTTCCCGCATTCGAACGTCCGCTTCTGCATCGCGATGATGTGCGAGAAGGCAGAGCGCTTCTGCGAGGGGCTCGTCGAGATATCCGGGATGGCAGGGCGCGTGCCGCGCCTCGTCGTGCCCGGCAATGCCACCGAGGCGGGGCGGATGCTCTTCGGCAGGGTGACGGAGTCCAAGCTCTTCTCCCAGCTCAGGGCCCATTACCGCTTCGAGGCCAGGTTCTGCAACCCCGATTCCGGAAACGAGAAGGGATCGGTGGAGAATGCCGTGGGGTTCCTGCGCCGCAACCTCCTCGTCCCCGTGCCCTCCGTGCCGAGCCTCGATGCGCCGAGCTCGATGCTGCTCTCCGGCTGCAGGAGGACCAGCGCCACGGCGAAGAGCAGGCTGCACGGACCTGCACCCAAGGCCTTCGCCGAGGACCTCGCGGCGATGATGGCCCTTCCGGGCGTGCGCTCCGGCTCCGTGAGATGGGTGCATGTCCGCTCGGGCAAGAGGGGCTACATACAGCTGGACGGCGTCTCCTGCTGCGCAGGCCCTGCCTGGCACAGCCGCGACCTCCTTGCGGGCGCCAGAGCGCGCACGGTCGAGATCATGGACATGCGCGGAAGGCATGTGGCATCCCTTCCGAGGTCGTGGAAGCAAGGAGAGCTCGTGAGGAATCCTGCATCGCTCGTGCCTGCGCTGGTGGCGAGGCCGAGGGCGTTCGGCGAGCCGGCCATG
>NZ_JBEVTM010000060.1:0-868 GCF_040884255.1 Olsenella sp. AGMB03486 | reverse complement strand
TATGACCGACTCGCCGAACGCCCTCGGCCTCGCCACCAGCGCAGGCACGAGCGATGCAGGATTCCTCACGAGCTCTCCCTGCTTCCACGACCTCGGAAGGGATGCCACATGCCTTCCGTGCATGTCCATGATCTCGACCGTGCGCGCTCTGGCGCCCGCAAGGAGGTCGCGGCTGTGCCAGGCAGGGCCTGCGCAGTAGGAGACGCCGTCCAGCTGTATGTAGCCCCTCTTGTCCGAGCGGACATGCACCCATCTCACGGAGTCGAAGCGCACGCCCGGAAGGGCCATCATCGCCGCGAGGTCCTCGGCGAAGGCCTTGGGCGCAGGTCCGTGCAGCCTGCTCTTCGCCGTGGCGTTGATCCTCCTGCAGCCGGAGAGCAGCATCGAGTTCAGCGCATCGAGGCTCGGCACGGAGGGCACGGGGACGAGGAGGTTGCGGCGCAGGAACCCCACGGCATTCTCCACCGACCCCTTCTCGTTTCCGGAATCGGGGTTGCAGAACCTGGCCTCGAAGCGGTAATGGGCCCTGAGCTGGGAGAAGAGCTTGGACTCCGTCACCCTGCCGAAGAGCATCCGTCCCGCCTCGGTGGCATTGTCGAGCACGACGAGGCGCGGCACGCGCCCTGCCATCTCGAATATCTCGACGAGCCCCTCGCAGAAGCACTCTGCCTTCTCGCACATCATCGCGATGCAGAAGCGGACGTTCGAATGCGGGAACGTCGCGACGAGGAGCTTCAGCTCGAGCCTCTCGCCTGCGACGGTGGCGGTGAAGGTGCCATAGTCGGCCTGCATGGTGCCCGGCGCCCAGTCGAGCTCGAGGAAGCCGTCGTGTGGGGACTGCTCCTGCGCGAGCTTCCATTCCCTCACG
>NZ_JBEVTM010000006.1:0-126833 GCF_040884255.1 Olsenella sp. AGMB03486 | reverse complement strand
AATCTAGATTATGCTATTTGCATTCTTGCATGCGAATTCGTCGGGCTTCGGCAAGAAGTGTCTCGCACTCATTGGCAACATCGCCTGCAACGACATGAGAGAAGAGCGCATTCAGAATCTTGCCGAGCTCGGGTCCTGCCGGCATCTCGAGCTCATCCATAAGATCGGAGCCACCAACCGCAAGCTCCTGGACGCGCAGCGGCGCCTTTGCCTGTGCAAGTGCCCTGATATCGTTTCGCACCCCATCGATTGCTTTCAGCATCTCATGCGCATGGCATCTATCCAGCTCTTTGAGCGAGGCTTCAGTCAGAAGATGGGCCTGCATATAGGTCGCCACAGCGAGAGCGAGTGCTATGCCGCGATGGCTGCAGGCACGCTCTGCCGCCACCGCAAGCCCGTAGCTCTGCCGCCTTGTCCAGGAAGGCTCTTTCTCCATCTCCTCCAGCACTTGCGCTCCGAGCTTCAGGATGGCCGCTGCCTCCTGGGCCGTATCGACGCCTATTGCCATCCTCTTGAGTGCACGCTTTGCTGCCTTGGGACCAGCCTCCGAAAAGAGTGCTGCCCACCTGAGAGACGAGGCTGCTACGCCACCTGAAAGCTCCTCCACGGCAGCAAGGCATGCTGCCGTGAGCGCATACGAGATCTCATCAAGCCGCTCGAGCTCAGGCGCAGCGGCACGCATGACTTCTGGCTCTGCCATGAGCGCCCAGGAGGTCCTGCCTGAAGCAAGGATGCCAGCGATCTCCTGTCCGCGACGCTCCTGCGCAATCTCCTTGAGTTCTGATGCGCATGCCACAAGCGCCTTCTGCGTCTGGGCCTCTATCGCAAAGCCGAAGCGTGCTGCAAAACGCACCGCACGCAGGATTCTGAGCGCATCTTCGGAGAAGCGCCTCTTCGGGTCGCCGACGGCACGGATGAGGCCATGTGCAAGGTCTTCCCTTCCACGGAAGGGATCGAGAAGGCCGCGCTCCGGATGCCATGCCATTGCATTGATCGTGAAGTCGCGGCGGGCAAGGTCCTCCCGGACATTGTCTACGAAGGTCACGGAGTCCGGGTGCCTCATGTCGGTATAAGCGCCCTCCGTACGGTAGGTCGTGCACTCTATCGGCTGGCCGCAGACGACAGCGGTCACGGTGCCATGCTTCGTTCCCGTCTCATGCACCTCGATGCCGGAGCCGCGCAAGACCCGCTCCGTCTCCTGCCAATGGGCCGATGTGGTGATGTCGACATCGTGGGCAGCGTCTCCCCGGAGGGCATCCCTCACCCAGCCGCCGACGATCCATGCTTCATATCCTGCATCCTCAAGAGCCGAAAGCACCCTTTCGGCATACTCCGGCAGAAGCTCCGGGGCGATTGCTGATGCACTCTGATCCATGGATGGCCCTTCCTCGAAAGCTCGTTTTCCACAGTGTAGCTGCTGCGCATCCCCACGAGACGTACGGCATGCCAACGCATACTCTGATATGCTTATATGCTGTAACAAATCAGAAAGGTGGAACTATGGACGAGATGCGCTCTGTCACAGCTGATGACATTGCAAATTCCTATGACAACTTCGTGAGCGACCGCGCGAACCTCATCGCGAAGAATGCCGTGAGCTCGAACGGCATCAGGCAAGCAGCAAGGACCCCCGAAGGCGTCGCTGCCAACACCATGACCTTCGATATCGAGGTCCAGCAGGGCGACCGCTGCAATCAGGAGCGCTCAGGCCGCTGCTGGATGTTCGCAAGCCTGAATACGATGCGCTACCGCACGATCAAGAAGTACAACCTCAAGACCTTCGAGCTCTCTCAGGCCTATCCCCTCTTCTGGGACAAGCTCGAGAAGTCGAACTGGTTCCTCGAGAACATCCTGGATACGCTCGACGAGCCGCTCTCGGGACGCCTCGTCTCCTATCTTCTCCAGGATCCGATCGGCGACGGCGGCCAGTGGGACATGTTCAAGTCCCTCGTGAAGAAGTACGGCGTCGTGCCGAAGGAGGCCATGCCCGAGACTGCCTGCTCCCGCAATACCCGCGAGATGGATTCCTACCTCACGCGCTATCTCCGCGGTGCTGCGAAGCGCCTGCGCGAGTCCTATGCAGCAGAGGTCTCCGCTGACGACCTGAGGTCCATGAAGAAGGAGATGCTCGACGACGTCTATCACCTGCTCGTGACCTGCCTCGGCGAGCCGCCCAAGAGCTTCGAGGTACGTCTGCGTGACAAGGACGACAAGCTCGCCCTCACAGGCACCTTCACCCCGCAGGAGTTCTTCGCAACTGCTGTCGGCATGAACCTCGATGACTATATCTCCCTCATCAGCGCCCCGACGGCAGACAAGCCCTTCATGCACACCTATACGGTTGCCCGTCTCGGCAATGTCTTCGAGGACCACGGCGTCCGCTACCTGAACCTTCCGGCAGACGAGCTCAAGCGTGTCGCTATCGCCCAGCTCAAGGACGACCTGCCCGTGTGGTTCGGCTGCGACGTTGCCCAGAGCTACCTCCAGAAGGAGGGCATCATGGATACCCGTGCCCTCGATGTGGATACGCTCTTTGGCTTCCCGGTCGAGGGATGCATGACAAAGGCAGAGCGCCTCGACTACGGCGAGAGCCTCATGACGCACGCAATGGTGCTCGAGGGCGTCAATCTCGACGCTGACGGCAAGCCGACGCTCTGGAAGGTCGAGAACTCCTGGGGCAAGGACCATGGCCGCGACGGCTTCGACACCCTCTCCGACCCCTGGTTCGACGAGTATGTCTACCAGGTCGTCGTGGACAAGAAGTATCTGACGGATGAGGAGCGCGACATCTTCGACCACGAAGAGGCCACTGTCCTCGAGCCGTGGGATCCCATGGGCTCTCTCGCCCAGTGCTAGCTAGCCAATCTGCAGCCTCCCGCCCGGGGAGGCTGCTTTCGGACAAAAGGAGTGGTTTTACCTCTATGGGCAAAGCAATTGACCCTGACTGGGCCGCACAGGAAGCATCCGACTTCGCACAGAGCCGTGCAAACCGCATTGCACGCAATGCGGTGACGGCCACGAACGTGATGCAGGCAGCCCGCGATACATCGGCCATGCGCACCTACCATGACACGTACGGCATCTCCGTGCCGAAGACGGCCGAGATCACGAACCAGCGCCAGAGCGGCCGCTGCTGGATGTTCTCTGCCATGAACGTTGCCCGCCATGCCACGATGAAGTACCTCGATGTCGACACGTTCGAGTTCTCCCAGGCCTATGGCATGTTCTACGACAAGCTCGAGAAGGCAAATGCGATGCTCGAGCGCATCATCGCGACGAGGGACCTTCCCTTCGACTCCCGCGAGGTCTGCTACATCCTGGACGATGGCATGAGCGATGGCGGGTACTGGCCCTTCGCCATGAACCTCATCAAGAAGTATGGCCTCGTCCCCAAGGACGCAATGCCCGAGACCGCCTGCTCCAAGAGCTCTTCCGAGATGGATGCCCAGCTCGAGCGCCTGCTCCACCGCGATGCAGGAATACTCCGCAAGGCAGCAGCAGACGGCGTCGACGAGGATCTGCTCCATGCCCAGAAGGACGAGATGCTCGACGAGGTCTACCGCGTGCTTGCCATCTGCCTCGGCGAGCCGCCACAGCACTTCGACCTCGAGGTCAAGGTCGGCCCTGCCTGCCAGGCTGAGGAGTCCAAGATTTCTGAGGTCGCACCGACGCCGAAGGACCTTGGCGCCAAGGGCGAGGATGAGGACAAGGCAGCGAAGCCTGTCAGGATCCTCCGCGATTTCGGCCTCACGCCGCTCGAGTTCGCCGCGCACTATGTGCCGTTCGACCCCGATGACTATGTGAACCTCGTCTCGATGCCGGGAGACACGAGGCCCTATGGCCACGTGTATCACCTGACGCTCACCGACTCCGTGATCGACGGCACGCCGATCCGTCTCCTCAATGTCGCTCCCGAGGTACTCGATCAGGCTGCCATTGCAAGCCTCAAGGCCGGCATCCCCGTCTCCATGTCCTGCGATGTCATGCAGAACTTCCCGCGCCACATCGAGGACTTCAAGTATGTCCTCTCGCTCGACGGTGTCGATATGGACGGCCTGTTCGATGTCGACTTCGATATGGACCGTACCTCGATGCTCGATATGCGCGAGACGAGCCTCACGCATGCAATGACATTCCAGGGAGTCGAGCTCAATGAGGACGGCACCCCGAAGGCCTGGAGGATCGAGAACTCCTGGGGCAAGGAGCAGGGCAAGGATGGCTACCTCATCGCGTCTGCCGGCTGGTTCCACCTCTACGGCGGCGAGGTCATCGTGAAGCGCGAGTTCGTGGACGATGAGACCTTGAAGATGTGGGACGAGCTTCCCGCAGAGGATGTCACGCCGTGGAGCGGCCTTGCTGCCGGCTTCGCGAAGAAGCGCCTCTAGGCACAGCACCCCATATATGCACCGAGAGCCCTGGCATCTGCCGGGGCTCTTTTCAGCTGCAGGGAGTCCTGCGCTCCCCTTGCGCTACCATCGGATATGACTCATCTGCACGGGAAAGGGAGCTCCATGATAGAGAATGTGGTCTTCGACCTCGGCGGCGTCCTCATGCACTTCGATCCGATCGGCTTCTCCCGCCTGTTCACGGACACGGAGGAGGATGCCGAGCTCATCTGCCGGGCGCTTTTCAAGAGCCTGAACTGGGCCTATCTCGATGCGGGCGCCATCTCAGAAGACGCTGCCCTCCTCATCGCGAAGTCGAAGCTGCCGGAGCGTCTCCATCCGAACGTCGAGCAGGCTCTGGCAGAGTGGGACCTCAAGCGCACGCCCATCCAGGAGACGAACGATCTTGCCGCGAAGATCAAGCAGGCGGGCTACGGCGTCTATATCCTCTCGAATGCCAGCGTCCGATTCCCCCGCATCGTCGAGCGCATCCCTTGCCATGATTCCATAGATGGATGGATGGCATCGGCGTTCGAGCATATCGTGAAGCCCGACCCTGAGATCTATCGCCGCTTCTGTGAGCGCTTCGATCTTGCACCTGAGTCCTGTGCCTTCACGGATGACAATCAGGACAACATCACGGGAGCCCTTGCAGCAGGCATGAGAGCCCATCTCTTCCGTGGTGCAGACGAGCTCGAGGATTGGCTCAGAGATGAAGGCCTGAAGCTTTAGAGAGCCTCAGAATTCGGCAAAGCGGGTCTTTAGGGCATGGGCCCGCTCCTCGCCCGCCGCAAGCTCCTTGAGCGCCGCCAAAAACGCCTCTTCCTCCCCGCTCCTGAACGCGAGCGTGAGCTGCACATCGGCCGAGAAGATGGAGTCGGTGACCTTGCCGCCGGCATCTTCTGCCATGCGCCGCACCCGCTCATAGGCGCTATAGGGAATCTCTGCCACGACAGGCGTCACGAGCGTCATCTCGATGATGGAGCCTGCGCCCCGAGCTGCCTCGACGGCTGCCTGGGCTGCTGCTGTATAGGCGCGCACAAGCCCGCCTGGTCCCAGCAGGGTCCCTCCGAAATAGCGGGTCGTTACGCAGCAGACATCCTTGAGGCCCGCCCCTTCGAGCACCTCGAGTGTCGGCATGCCAGCTGTCCTCGATGGCTCCCCATCGTCCGAGCAGCGCTTCCTGCCATCTGCGAAGATCCAGGCAGGCACCTGGTGGCGGGCATCGAAGTAGTGGGACTTGACCTCGGAAAGGAATTCGTGAGCTTCTGTCTCGGATGTGCAGGGGCGTATCTCCGCGATGAAGCGGCTCTTGCGGTCCGTGAACTCGCCTGTGGCAGAAGTGCCTGCCTTGAGCGTCTGGTAGCTCTCCATCATGCTCCATCTCTAAAAAAGCAGGGCCCAGCAACTGCTTGGGCCCTGCCAGCAATGTACTGCTTTGCAGCCTATTCTAGGCGTTCTCTTAGGCGTTCTTCTCGATCCAGCTGTTGGGATCTTTGCCCTCGGCCGCAAGACGGTCGGAGAGACGGCCCTTCGGGCTTGCAGACCAGATCGGAGCAGACGCCTTGGCCCAGCGCTCGGCTGCTGCCTTCGTCTTGCTCTCGAGCTCGTCGACATCCTCAGGATGCGTGTAGTCCGTGGACTTGGCACCCGTCTCGTGCACCATCTCGGAGAGGGCACCGGGATTGTCGAGAAGCGGGCACGGCCTCAGCATGTTCGGGTTGAACGGCTGGTGTGTCTGGTAGCTCTTGAAGAGCGGGCTCTTGTAGCACTCGAGGAGCGTCTTCTCGCGGATGTTGGAGTCGGAGTAGTGGATGAAGGCGCAGGGCTCTGCGTCGCCGCCTGCGTTGATATGGAAGTAGCGGCGGGCGCCTGCAATGCAGCCACCCGTGTATTCGCCGTCATTCCAGAAGTCTGCGAAGAAGATGGGCACATTCTTGCGCCAGTCGTCGCGCACCTTGTGATACATGCCCTCACGCTGCTCTGCCGTGGCAAGAAGCTCGACAGGAGAGCCCAGGCCGACCGGCATGTACGTGAAGATCCAGGCGAAGAGCACGCCCTTGTCGACGAGGAACTGGACGTATTCGTCAGAGGTGACGGAGTCATAGTTCTGGGACGTGTAGCAGATGGAGGCGCCGAACGGAAGCCTGCGCTCGCGGAGCAGGTCCATGGCATGGACGACCTTGTCGTAGGTGCCGGCGCCGCGGCGGGAGTCGGTTGCCTCGCGGTTGCCCTCAATCGAGAAGGCCGGCATGAAGTTCTTCACGCGCAGGATCTCGTCCGCGAACTCCTCGTCGACGAGCGTGCCGTTCGTGAAGGCGCTGAAGTAGCAGTCAGGGTGCTTCTCGCAGAGGCGGATAAGGTCCTTCTTGCGCAGTGTCGGCTCGCCGCCCGTGAAGAGGTAGATGTAGGTGCCGAGCTCCACGCCCTGCGTGATGATGGAGTCAAGCTCATCGAACGTGAGGGACTTCTGCTTGGAGTCCGTGTAGTTCGCAGCCCAGCAGCCGTTGCAGTGGAGGTTGCAGGCCGTCGTCGGGTCCATGAGGATGGCCCAGGGGCAGTTGCAGCCTTCCTTCTGGTTGATCTCGCGCTGGCGGTAGCCACCGAGCGTGACGGAGTTCACGAAGAAGTTCTGCACGAACGTGCGGGCGACTTCCTTGTCGACGTTGTCGATAACGTTCTGGACAAGGCGGCGCCAGTTGTTGTCAGGATCCTTCATGAAGCCCATGACCATGTTGAATAGACGCAGCTGCGCTGCATTGATGTTGTCGCCTGAGCCGGCGAATTTGTTGATCATGGACTCGACCTTTGGCAGATTGCCATCGAAGTCGTCATAGAGCATATCGAATGCCTGGTTGACGGCGATACTGATGGCCTTCGCCTTGATGGTGTCGAGCAATGCCATACCCAATCTCCTTTATACGGCGTCCCCATACAGAATGCGCACCATTGTACGCTTATCCGTAGCAATTCCTCCGTGGATGACGCATCCCGCCATACAGGCGGCATAAACGGCACCTCAGCACACTGAATTTTCGTAAAGGCTATTACATAAAAGTGCGAAGTGGGCCTATGAGCCGGGTTCTGTCGTGGACAATCATTTATCTACGAATGCCGTTGCCGGCACCCTCTAGCGCGCAACCCGAGCGCGGTGCGGGCCACACCATAGCGCTCCTATTTGCGTTTGCTCCAGAAGGGGCTTGCCAAGCCGCCGTGTTGCCACGACGCTGGTGGTCTCTTGCACCACCGTTTCAGCTTTTCTCTCACCTCGAAGAGGCAGCGGGAGTCTTCTTTTCTGCGGCGCTTTCCGTCGGGTCGCCCCGCCTGGCCGTTAGCCAGCTTCCTGCCCTGTGGAGCCCGGACTTTCCTCATGACCCAAAGGGTCCCGCGATTGTCTGGCCCACTTCGCAGGAGAGATTGTAGCATGCAGGAAGCTGCAAGTACCTGAGCTCCCTCCCCTCCCCAGAAGTCCACATCAAAGAAACCTAGCAGGACGAGCAGCATCGTCTGCTGAGCAGAGGGACCATCAGGAGCTGCCATGCTGCATCCATACAGGAAGAGCCTGCCGAAGGAAGGGTTTCTGCAGGCTCTATAAGAATATATTCCAAATCCTAGGAAAAAGATGAAACTAATCGAGATCGTCCACGTTGACGCCCGGCGTGAAGGTCGGAGCAGAGGTCAGGACGGTCTTGTCAGCAGGTGCCGGAGCAGGCGCTGGTGCGGGTGCCGGAGCCGGTGCAGGCGTAGCGGCCTGAGCGGGCGCTGGTGCGGGAGCCGGTGCAGGCGTCGAGACAGGTGCTGCCGTGACGGAAACGGAGACCTTCTTGCCGGTCGTCGGGAAGACGGCGTCTGCGTCGTCCATGAAGTGCTGGAGCAGGTTCTTGTACTCTGCACGGAAGTCCTCGCGGGACTGCTTCAGGCGGTCGATCTCGTCCATCTCGTTCTGCTTCTCGGCAAGAGCCTGACGGATGACCTCGCGAGCCTTCTGGTCTGCCTCAGTGCGGATCTCGTTCGCGGAAGCCTTTGCGTCGGCGACGATCTTGTCTGCGCTCTGCTGGGCGACGATGAGGACCTTGGAGATCTGCTGCTCGGAAGCGTTCAGTGCAGGAGCAGGTGCCGGTGCCGGAGCGATCGGCGCGATGGCGGCAGCGCCCTTCTGGGCCTGCAGCGTCTCGATCTGTGCCTGGGCGGCAGCAAGCTGCTGCTCGGAGCTGTTGAGGCGGCTCTTGAGGTCTGCGATCTTCTGGAGCATTGCGTCGACTTCGCCGGAGAGCTGCTCGAGGAAGGCGTCGACCTCTTCCGTGTCATAGCCATGCTTGGAAGGAGAGAATGTCAGCTGTTCGATATCCGCAGGAGTGATAGCCATCTTGATACCTTTCTGTTATCCACGACACCGTTTGAATTATTGCGCTGTCAGTGAGCCCGTTAGATCAGTGCCCGTACGATGAATTCCTCGACGGCTCCGAGAACCATGACCGCGATGACCGGCGAGAAATCGATTCCTCCGATCGGCGGGATGAACCTCCGGAAGAGGTTCAGGTACGGGAGCACGAGGCGTCCGAGAGCCTCGCTGATATCGTCTATAAGGCCACCCGGCTTTCTGGGAAACCAGGAAAGCAGGCACCAGACAATGATCAGGATCTCGTAGAAGTAGAAGAGCGAATAGACGAGGTTTGCGAGCTGCACGAGTTGGGTCTCCTGTTATTTCTTGAGGTCTCCGTCGGCGATGAGCTTGTCCACATCAGCCTTGGTAAGAGTTATACCCGCCGGGAGCACGCTGAAGACGGATTCGCCGAGCTGCTCGACTTCTCCACCAATGCCGCAGGCAAGGCCGAAGCTGAAGTCGAGGACACGCTTTGCCGTATCCATCGGCGTATCCGTGAGGACGAGCACGACTGGCTGGTTCGTGCGGACGCGGCGGATGACCATCTGCACGTCGTCGTATGACTCCGGCTTCAGAATGTAGGGCGGAAGCTGGCCGGAGGTCACGCGCTGCACCGGTGCCGGCGTCTGCGGCTCGGAAGCGGCCGTATCCGTGTAGGAATCCTGATAGGAATCATGGCTCTCAGGATAGGTCGTGCGCGGTGCGTAGGCAGGATCGGGTGCCGGCGTCTGGGCATAGCCATGGCCCGCAGAATAGGCGGACTCGGTCTTCTGCTGCTGGGCGAATCCTGCACCGGCATTGGATGCTACCGGGCGGCCGGAGCGGGTGTAGACCGAGACGCTCTCAGCCTCGGGGCGCGGCGTGTTGCCGAGAAGGCCGGAGCCTTCGGCCCTTTGGGGCTGCGTGGAGGAACCACGGCGGCGGGAGGAGCGGGGCTCGGGATCGGAGACAGCGTTGCCGTCGTCGTAGTAGCCGTCGTCGTAGCTCTCATCATAGTCGTCGTAATTGTCATTGCCGCGGAAGCGGTCCTTGAGATTGTCCAGGAAACCCATGTCCTTGCCTTCCTACCTCTATGCTGCGTTCTTCGTTACTTCAGTTCGTAGTCAGGGCTGAACACCACTCTGCCCAGCCTAATAAGGGTCGAGCCTTCCTCGAGAGCAATCGGAAAATCGTCACTCATTCCACAGGAAAGCTCAGCGAGACTTAAAGAAGTGCGCTGCCTCAGGTCTTCGGCCAGCTCGCGCAGGCCAGAGAACGTGCGGCGGGCTGCATCGGGATCGTTTGCTGGCGCCATCGTCATGAGTCCCTCGATCTCAATCCCTGACAGTGCAAGCAGGCCATCCAGATTCTCGAC
Source organism: Olsenella sp. AGMB03486 (assembly GCF_040884255.1). Lineage (NCBI taxonomy): Bacteria > Bacillati > Actinomycetota > Coriobacteriia > Coriobacteriales > Atopobiaceae > Olsenella > Olsenella sp. AGMB03486. The sequence continues at coordinate 116,710 of NZ_JBEVTM010000006.1, read as the reverse complement.
AAGCTCTGCCGGCGCAAATCCCGACTTGCTCTCTTCCCCGGAGACATTGACCTCGAGGAGCACCTTCGAGACCAGGCTGCGCGCCAGAGAGTGCTTCGAGATGACTTCCGCCAGATGAAGCGACGAGACCGACTGGATGAGGCCAACCTTCCCGACCACCATGTTCACCTTGTTGGTCTGGAAGTTGCCGATCATATCGAAGCGGACGCCTTCCATCTCAGGATGCCCGTCGAGCGCTTCGAGCTTGCGGCGAAGCTCCTGGGGGCGGTTCTCTGCAAAGACGCGGTACCCTGCCTTCCAGGCCTGAGCGACCTCGTCAGGCCCGACCGTCTTCGAGACGGCAGCGAGCGTGAACTTTGCATCCGCTCTTCCGGAACGCTTGAGCGCTTCATCTGCGATCTCCAGGATGCGGGATCTCCGCTCTTCGAGAAACTTCAGATAGGCTTCTTCGTCTTCCATACATCCACCCCCCAAAAGCGTCTGTATCAGGATGCAAGATATGCAAGTGCACCGTGGCGGCCACAGTGCCCGCCTTCGGCACGATAGGAATAGAACCTGTCCGTCGCCCGTGCCGTGGAGATGCCGCAATCCACTATGGATTCCTCCCCCATCCCTGCGCCTTCAAGCGCGAGGGCGATGGCACGTGCAAGGTCGAGACGGTGTCCGGGAAGCGCCACGCTCTCGTCGAACGTGTCGACGAAGCGCGTGAGGAGCTCTTCCGAGACCTCGTAGTCAGGACCTGCGATGTGGGGCCCGATGTAGGCGACCGCAGAGGAAGCATCCTCCTCTGTCGCCGCAAGGAGCTTCACGAGTGTCTTGGCTGCGATGGAGGCTATCGTTCCCCGCCAGCCCGAATGGACGACAGCAAAGCCCTTCTCCGTAGCCAGGATGACCGGAACGCAGTCCGCATAGCAGAGAAGCACCGGCACCCCAGGAACCGTGCAGACAATGGCATCTGCGCCTTCACGGGCCTCTTTCTGGATGCGCGCGAGGCTCTCCTCATCTGCCGTATCCACAAGGAGCACCTTGTCGCCGTGCACCTGCTTCGGGTTCACGAGACGGTCAGGACTACCTTCATAGCCCAGAGCGGCAAGGGCGCGGGCCCTGTTCTCCGCAACATGCTCAGGCATATCCCCGCAAGCATCGCCCAGGTTGAGCGATGCGAAGACACCCTCGGAGACGCCGCCCATGCGCTCGGTGAAGCCGAAGCACACCTGTCCCTCAGCGTGCCCATCCGTCAGGAACGACACACCAGAGACGCTCTTTCGTGTGAGAGACGGCGTTTCCATCAGGCTCTCCTACATGCGGGAGTGCTTCAGGAAGTCAGGGATATCGAAGCCCTGGTTCGCGTTCGAGGAGGAGTTCGTGCGGGAGCCAGCGTTCGAGCGGGCAGGTGCAGACGTCCTCGTAGCGGGCGTGGACGGACGCGACGTCGGACGGGAGCTCCTGCTCGAGCTCACGGAGTCAAGCGTCGGAAGGCTGTCGGAGTCGTTCTCGTCGAGGCCCGTCGCGATGACCGTAACACGGACCTGATCGCCCAGGGACTCGTCGACGACGGTACCAAAGATGATGTTCGCATCGGGGTCGACGTTCTTTGCGACGATGTCTGCAGCGTCGTTGATCTCCTGGATGCCGAGATCCTTGTTGCCGGCAATGGAGAGCAGGACGCGCGTTGCGCCGTCAATCGAGGTCTCGAGAAGCGGGCTCGAGATGGCCTCCTCGGCCGCATCAGCAGCACGGGAGTCACCGGAAGCGACGCCGATGCCCATCATTGCGGAACCGGAGTCCTTCATGATTGTGCAGACGTCTGCGAAGTCGACATTGATGAGGCCAGGGACCGTGATGAGGTCGGTGATGCCCTGCGTGCCCTGTGCGAGGACCTCGTCTGCCATGCGGAAGGCCTCGAGCATCGTGGTCTTCTTCTCGGAGAGGTCGAGCAGGCGGTCATTCGGAATGACGACAAGGGTATCGACGTTGGCAGCGAGGTTGTCGATGCCGCCGAGAGCGGACTGGGAGCGCCTGCGGCCCTCGAACGTGAACGGCTTCGTGACGATTGCGACAGTCAGGGCGCCTACGTCGTTCTTTGCGATGTCAGCAACGACAGGTGCTGCGCCGGTACCGGTGCCGCCACCCTCGCCAGCCGTGATGAAGACCATGTCTGCACCGGCAAGAGCGGCCTTGATGTCGTCCTTGCTCTCCTGGGCAGCCTGCTGGCCGACCTCAGGGTTGGCGCCAGCGCCGAGGCCCTTCGTGATGTCGGTGCCGATGTGGACCTTGATGTCAGCATCGGAGATTGCGAGTGCCTGGGCATCGGTGTTGATTGCGACGAACTCGACGCCGCGGATGCCCTCGTCGATCATGCGGTTGACGGCGTTCGTGCCACCACCGCCGACGCCTACGACCTTGATGACTGCGAGGTAGTTGCTGGGGATGTCGTTGTCGGTCATGGAAGTTCCTCCTTGCTTGGCGACGGGGCGTTTGTGGTCCGTCATGTCCATAGATCCGTTGCTGCTGCGTTCGTGCTGCGTTTGAGTGTCTGTGTCCTTCTTTGGTGCTGCGAGCTTTCGGCAAGTCGTTGGAGAAACCCTAACCCTCAAGTTAAGCTCAACGCCTCATCTAAAGCGGCATATATTTGCACAACGTCCCAACTTCCGTCAACACTTTTGTCAGAAATATGGATTGCGCAGGTAGATGCCTCAATTTACATGCGTTATAAGCTTAAAGCAGTACTTGATGGTTAGGGTTTTGAATCCTCATTCCTCGACCTTCAACCCTCGAGTCCGACCCTCGGCCTTACCTCTATCCTTGAGACTTTTCTGCCAGCACTCAAGCTGCCTGAGGCTTCGATGGGATGAGATCAGCCTCTCCGAAGGCACAAGAGAGGCCCGCTTCGATGAAGCGGGCCTCTCATAGCTCATTTCCTTAGATCTTCTAGGCTCCCGCAGAGCTCGTCGAGGACGACGTCATCCCTGTGCCGGTCGAGGATGCCGTACCCGAAGAGGTCATTCCGGAGGTCGTGCCTGAAGCCGTACCTGAGGTCGTTCCGGAAGAGGACGTGGTGCCGGAAGATACCGTGCCCGATGTGGTGCCCGACGAGGTTCCTGCAGTCGTGCCAGAGGTCGCATCCGTCGACGACGTACCGGACGCTGTGGTGCCGGAGGCGCCTGTCGATGTCGTGGACGACGTATCGGTCGACGTCGTTCCGCTCGTGCTCGTGGAGCCGCTGTCAGAAGACGCCGAGTTCTCCGTCTCAGCCGTGACGCCTGTCCCCTGCCCGACCTTGTCGGAATCGACGCTCCTGTACGAGGGATTCGTAGGAACGCGGACATTGATATAGGTGACCTTGCCCGCATGCTCGGAGAGGATGGCCGTAATGGCAGTCTCCTTCGCAGAGATGTTCGTCGCGGCTCCCAGAGATACCTCCACACCGTTCGAGAGGAGGCAGGAGAGGCTCTCCATCGTGCTTGCCGAGAAGCTCACGATCTGCGACTTGAAGGAGGACGAGAAGCTGTTGAGATACGTGTTCACGGCGACGATTACATCGTCTGTCGCAGCAGAGCCTGCAACAGGCTGGACCGTGGCAGGGACATTGCTGATGAGGATGCAGCTCTGCGAGGTGGCAAGCGCCAGCGCCGCCTCCTCGGAGGTCTGTCCGCTCGAGCGGTCGAGCGTCACCGGCTCTATCCAGCAGCCATCGGACCCCAGATACCAGGCAACGCTTCCTGAGTTCATGAGGACAATGGCGGAGACCGAGCGCTCGTTCACGCTGATCGAAAGCGTATTGGGGAACTTGCGCTCGATATTGATCGAGGCGACCCAGGGGTTCTTCTTGATGTTCGTCTCGACAGCCTTCTCATCGACATTGAGAAGCGTCGTGCCCGCAGGAATCTGGGCAAGCTTTGCAATGGAATCCTGGCTCACATGGGCCGAGCCCTGCGTCTCGATGTCCGTGATCATGAAGGCAGGACTTACGGAGAGCAGGAGGAAGACGACAAGGGCGACCGATGCCAGAGCGATCGCGATGCCGCCGAAGAGGGCGACACGCGATACGAGCTCCTGGTGGTCGACATGCTTTTCCGGTCCGGGTGCCGCCTCGGTATCCTTGACCTTGTGGCCGAAGGTCGGGACCTTCTCGACCTTGTTCGGATTCTTGGCTGCCCTTCTGGAGCGGCGTGTTTCGTCCTTGAGCGACCTGCCGACGACGCTGTTGCCACGGGCTGGCGTGCCGCTTCCGCGCACGACAGAGCGCTTCATCTGAGGCACGCTCGAGCTCTGGCGCGGCGTCGCCTGCCTCTTTGTGGGACGCTGGCCTTTTGGCATGAACGTGCCTCCTTCCTGGCCTGGCTCTTCCCTACTCAGGACCTGGCTGCTAGTCCTTCTGCTCTGTCTTCTCGTCACGCTCGGCAAGCGCCTTCAGGAATGCAGGGCCCATGCTCGTGACATCGCCTGCACCCTGGGTGATGACCATATCGCCCGGACGTGCAATCTCGACGAGGCGCTCGATAAGCTCCTTGCGGTTCGGCAGATACTCGACATCGCCCACATGGCCATGCTCGCGGACCTCGTTTGCGACCGTCTTGCCGGAGATGCCAGGAATCGGCATCTCGCCTGCCGAGAAGACATCCATCACAAGGAGGACGTCTGCCTTGTCGAAGGCCGTGCCGAAGAGCGGCGCCAGGGCCTGCGTGCGGCTGTAGCGGTGCGGCTGGAAGACGACGATGATGCGCTTGAACTCGAGATCGGCAGCAGCAGAGAGCGTCGCTGCAATCTCGGTGGGATGATGTCCATAGTCGTCGATCACGGTGATGCCGTCACGGTCGCCGACATGCGTGAAGCGCCTGCGGGCGCCCTGGAAGCTCGAGAGAGCCTTTGCTGCATCGTCGAGGTCGAAGCCGAGGACATCGGCCACGGCAAGCGATGCGGTGGCGTTCAGCATATTGTGCTTGCCCGGGTTCGCATGGATGACGATCTTCTCTGTCGTGCCCTTGGGCGTCTTCACCGTGAAGTGGCTCTCGAGCTGATGGTGCGTATCCTCTGGCTCGCACACATAGTCGTTCTCCGGCTTGAAGCCATAGGTCACGACAGAGCGTCCGGTCGACTTGGCAAGCTCCACATAGTGCGGGTTGTCGCCCATGATCACGATGGTGCCGGAATCGCCCACGAGGCTCATGAACTTGCAGAACGTCTTCTCGATGTTCTCGAGGGTGCCGTAGTGGTCGAGGTGATCCTCCTCGATGTTCGTGATGACGGCGATGTTCGGGTTGAGGTAGAGGAAGGAGCCATCGGACTCGTCTGCCTCGCAGACGAAGTAGCCGCCGTTGCCGTTCCTGCCGTTCGTGTCATAGCCCTCGACGATGCCGCCGATGAGGAAGGAAGGATCCTTGCCCATGCGGTCGAGCATCGTGGCAATCATGGACGAGGTCGTCGTCTTGCCGTGGGTTCCGGCAACAGCGACCGTGCAGGCGCCATCAGAGAGTGCCGACAGCATGCGGGCGCGCGGCCACACGGGGATGCCAAGCTCGCGGGCACGCACAAGCTCCGGATTCGTCTCCGGGATGGCTGTGGAGATCACGACGACGTCAGGTGCGACCTCGTCGATCGTGCTTGCCTCATGTCCCACATAGACCTTCACGCCGGCGTTCTCGAGCTCGCGCACATAGCGCGATGCCTTGAGGTCGGATCCGGTCACTTTGCAGCCGCGCTCATGCAGCACGAGCGCAATGCCGCTCATGCCTGCACCGCCGATGCCGATGAAATGCGCGCTCTTGAATGCGGAAGTTCCTTCAGCCATGTCTGGTCTCTCCTTCAAGACGTCCAAACTCTTCTATGCTCTAGGCTTTTGCCTGAGCAGCACGTTCCACTTCGTCTGCCAGGGCCGCAGCAGCATGTGCCTGCCCGAGCCCTTCTGCTGCCTTCCTCATCGCTCCGCGCTCCTCCGCGTTGTCGACAAGCGACAGGACCTCTTCGCGGAAGCGCTCGGTCTCGACCTCGGCATCCGGAAGCAGGTGTGCAGCGCCTGCATCTACAAGATAGTGCGCATTCGTCGTCTGATGGTCGGCAGTGGCCTTCGGATACGGAATGAGCAGGCTTGGCACCGCAAGGGCGGCAATCTCTGCAATCGAGGAGGCGCCAGCACGGGAAATCACGCAGTCTGCTGCCGCAAGCGCCTCGCCCATGTTCGAGATGTAGGGCTTCACCTGATAGCGCTTCTTCTCCTCTGGCGTGAGGGCAAGCGTCTTCTCGACGAACTCTGCGTCATCCTTGCCCGTCGAGTGCACGACATAGAGATCTTTCCTCGAGAGGAGCTCATCCTTCATCTCGCAGAGCGCCTCGTTCAGGTGATGGGCACCAAGAGAGCCTCCAAAGACGAGGAGCATCCGTGCATCTTCCGGCACGCCGAAGGCACGCCTGCCATCGGCACGCGTCGCAGAGATGACGGAGCGCCTTACCGGGTTGCCCGTGACGACGACCTTCGTATCCTTGCTGAGCCTGCCTTCGAAGGCAGGCATGGCCTCAGGAAGCGAGAGGCAGAGGGTGCGTGCGAATCCAGAGCACATCTTGTTCGCAAGGCCCGGCACCGAGTTCTGCTCATGGACGACGACCGGCACATCGTGCCTCGAGCACCAGCGCAGAAGCGGCATCTCGACATAGGCGCCGAATCCCACGGCGACATCGGGCACGCCCGTCTCTTGAAAATGGCTGCCGATTGCACGCTCTGCCTTAGTCATCCTCACGAATGCGGAGATGAGCGTCCAGGGGCGCTCACGGTCAAAGCCCGAGATCCTCGTCGGGAAAAAGTCAAAACCTGCCTCAGGCACAAGCGTTGCCTCGAGACGGTTCGGCTGCCCATAGAAGCTCACCTCGTGGCCACGGCGTTTGAGCTCCTCTGCAAGCGCAAGGGCTGGATTGATGTGTCCTGCAGTGCCACCTGCAGCAAGTGCGACCTTGAGTGCCATGCTATCTTCCTCTCCTCGGACGTCTGCGTCCGGTGCTTTCCTGATTGAGATGGGGCGACTGCGTGCGCGTTCTGACCTGCGGCCCGGTATCGGGACGCCTGAGCCGAGAGGCCGGATCCATAAGATCGCGGGAGCTCCGGCTCTCAGAGGCACGCCGCGCTGCCCTTGCCTCTGCGTGGGCACGGACTTCGGCATGTACCGAAGCACCGCCCTCGACGACCCTGAACGTCGGAGCAGACGCCTGTGCCCTGCTCTCCGACCTTGTCATGACCTCGCCGACACCCGTGCCGCCACGTGCTGCCGTGCCATCTGCGACACGGAGCTGGGAGCGCGCACGGTCATGCTCGGTCTCAGGCAGGATCGAGGACCTGGATACCGAGAGGATGAGGCCGACAAGGATGCAGCAGCTCATGATCGACGAGCCGCCATACGACAGGAACGGAACCGGCTTGCCTGAAAGGGGCATGAGGCCGAGCACGCCGCCGATGTTCACGAAAAGCTGCACGACGAGGATCGTCGAGCATCCGCAGGCAATGAGACGCCCCAGAAGGTCCGGCGCATAGTTTGCAATCTTGTAGCTCGCGAAGAGCAGAAGGAGGAAGATGCAGACGATGCCGATGGTACCGACAAGGCCACACTCCTCGCCCACGATCGCGAAGATGAAGTCGTTGTATGCCATGGGCAGATAGGCGTACTTCTGGTGCGAGAAGCCGATGCCGACACCGAAGAGGCCACCCGATCCGAAGGCATACCAGCCCTGGATGAGCTGATAGCCGGAGCCGTAGGGGTCTTCCCACGGGTTCATCATCGTGATGATTCGCTGCCTCGAATAGCCATCCAGATAGGAATAGACGCCGAAGATGATGGCACCCGCCACGAACGCGCCGGCGACGACCTTCCACGAGAAGCCGGCAATGAGGGCCATGACGATGAGGGTGGCGCCGATGATGATGGTCGTGCCCTTGTCAGGCTGCAAGAGGATGAGGAGAAGCGGCACTATGATGCCCGCGCCAATCTGCAGGACAAGCTCCTGGCGGTCGATCGAATGCTCCTCATAGTACCGGGCAAGAGCGCCTGCACCGGCGAGGATCACGACAGGCTTTGCGAACTCGGAGGGCTGGAGCGTGCCGAAGCCAGGGACGGCAATCCAGCGCGTTGCACCATAGGCATCCTGACCGGCAAACGGCGTCTCGACGAGGAGGAGCAGAAGGACGACGAGCATGACGAGCGCAAGGAACACCGGCCCGCGTGCCCAGAAGTGGTAGTCGCGTGTTGCTATGACGACAGCCATCGCAGTGCCGATAGCGAGGTTGATGGCCTGATGCGTGAGGAAGTATGTCGGATCGTTGCCGAAGGACGCAGAATTGAGCGCCGTGATCGACGACGACGAATAGATCATGAGGAGGCCGAAGAGGGCAAGGAAGACAGAGCAGGCAATGACGATCAGCCTTGGTGCCATGAACCGTGCCGGCACGCCCCTGATGGCGCGCATATGCTTGCCGGCAAACGTTTCCCGGCTCTGTTTCCTTGTCGCTTGGGCACTTGGCATCAGCTTCGGACTCCTGCACAATACTCGGCTGCGAGTTTCTTGAATAGCTCGCCACGTTCCTCCATGTTGTGGAACTCATCGAACGAGGAGCAGGCGGGTGACAACAGTACCACGTCTTCGGGGATGGCCACAGAAACGGCACGTGCGAAGGCTTCGCGCATATGCGGCTCTTCGAGGACCTCGGCTGTGCCTCCTGCCGCACGTATGGCTCCGGCGATCCTCGGACCAGCAGCGCCGTAGCAGACGGCAACGCGGCAGCGCGACGCAACCTTCTTCGCAAGCGAGGTGAGGTCGGTCCCCTTGTCGTGGCCGCCCAGCAGGATCACGATATGGCCCGGACGGAAGGCTTCGAGCGCTTTCTCGACCGCATCGGTGTTCGTTCCCTTCGAGTCGTTCACGAAGCGGATGCCTCCCGCCTCGCCGCACGGCTCGATCCTGTGCTCGAGGGCATGGAAGGAGCGGAGGCCCTGTCTGACCGTCTCGACCGGCACGCCGACATGGAGCGCCAGCGCCGATGCAGCAAGTGCATTCTCGGCGTTGTGGATGCCTTCAAGCACCATGTCCTGGCGGCTCAGAAGATCGTGCTCGGCACCGCCCAGGCGCACGATGAGCTCGTCTCCCCTGAGGAAGGCGGCATCGGGGCCTTCCGGCTCCGCCTTCACGCTGAGCGAGCAGACACGGACGCCACGGGCACGGACACGCCCTGCGATGGCGCGGCACCATTCGTCGTCCTCAGAGATGACCGCAAGGTCCCCTTCTCCGAGGTTCTGGAAGATCTTCTCCTTCGCGGCAGCATAGTTCTCGAGCGTCTTGTGCCACTCGATGTGGTCAGGCGTGACATTCAGGAGCACTGCCACCTTCGGGTGGAGCTTTTTCGTCGTCGCAAGCTGGAAGCTCGAGAGCTCAGCCACGAACCAGGAGCCCTCCTGTCTCTCGTCGATCCTGCTCGTTATGATCGTGCCGATGTTGCCGACGGTCTCTGCCTGCATGCCAGCCTCCTCAAGGAACCTGCAGGAGAGCGTCGTCGTGGTCGTCTTGCCGTTCGTGCCGGTGATGGCGACCCAGTTCTCGGGGCTCTCGCGATAGGCGAACTCGGGCTCCCCTATGAGCTCGGAAGCATGCTCCTTCGCCGTCTGGAAGAAGGAGGAGAACTCGGAGATGCCAGGCGAGGCGACAGCAAGGTCGTATGCACCCTCGATATCTTCGGTCCCAAGCTGGACCGTGCATCCGAGCGAGCGGAGCTCTTCTGCGAGCGGCCCCTCGTGGCTTGCCTTGCCGCCTACGATGGTGACAGACTCCACCCTGCCGCCGAGACGCTTCGCGCAGTAGCGCGCCACTGCCGCACCGGTTCCGCCAAGACCGAGGATGAGGACACGTCCGAGCTTTTCCGTATTTTTCGCCATCGCCAAAGCCTCCTAGCCGAGCTGGAAATAGAGCGCGAAGCCCAGTACCGCAAATGCCGCCGACACGATCCAGAAGCGGATGACGACCTTCGTCTCGCTCCAGCCCTTCTTCTCGAAATGATGGTGCAGAGGAGCCATGAGGAAGACACGCTTGCCACGCGTCTTGAAGCTCACGACCTGGATGATCACGGAGAGCGCCTCGACGATGAAGAGGCCACCCATGACAAGAGAGCAGATCTCGGTCTTCGTGAGGATGGCAAGGGACGCGAAGGCGCCACCCAGGGCAAGGGAGCCCGTGTCGCCCATGAAGATCGAGGCAGGATAGCAGTTGTGCCAGAGGAATCCGACGCAGGCGCCTGCGATGGATGCTGCAAAGACCGCAAGGCCGAGCTCGTCCTCGTTGAAGGCAACCATGGCCATGACGACCATGACGACAAGCACCGTGCCGCCTGCCAGGCCATCAAGGCCGTCCGTGAGGTTCACGGCGTTCGAGAAGCCGGCAAGGAGCAGGAACACGAAGATGAGATAGAGCCAGGGGATGTGCACGCCGTTGATCGTGGTCGTGAGGACGCCGAGGTCGATGGTGGCTCCACCCGGGAACTCGATCGTGGGGGCGATGCCGCAGACGTTCACGGCGACAATGCCGAAGATGGCGCAGATGATCGTGAGGCCAATCATCTTCTGGGACGGCGTGAGGCCGAGCGAGCGCTTGTGGGCAACCGACTCGATATCGTCGAGGAGGCCAAGAGCGCCTGTGGCGATCATGCCGAAGATGGCAAGAGCGAGCTTCGGGGAGCCCGGTGCCATGAGAATCGTCGTGATGATGATGCCTGCCAGGATGATGATGCCGCCCATGGTCGGGGTGCCCTGCTTAATGAGATGGCGCTTCGGGCCATCTGCACGCACCTGCTGTCCCAGCCCTTCATGCTTCATGAGGCGGATGAAGGGCGGCATGAGGATGCCCGTGAGGAGCGCAGCCACGCCGGAGGCCAGGAATACCTGATAGCTTGGATAGGCAGCAGAACCGATGAGAATCATTATGCAAGCACCTCTCTGACAAATGCGTCAAGTCCCTCGGCACGCGATGCCTTCACGAGGACGAGATCTTTCGGCTCAAGAACCGGCACGATAGCCTTGGCGGCGTCTTCGACCGTGGCAAACGATGCGATGGCATCCTCGGAGAGGCCCATAGTGCGGGCACCTTCGACCATGGCGGCCGCAAGGTCGTGGCCTATGGTCACGAAGAGGTCGGGGCGCACGGCAGCCACGTAGGCGCCGACATAGCCATGCAGGCGCTCAGCTTCGGCACCGAGCTCCCCCATCTCGCCGAGGACGCAGATGCGCCTGCCCTCGCACTTCATGGAGCGCAGGACGTCGAGTGCCTCTGCCATGGATGCAGGGCTTGCGTTGTAGGTGTCGTCGATGACGCGGACGCCGTTTGCAGCGACCTTCACGTCGAGGCGCATGCGATAGGCTTCGAGGCCCTCGATCGCAGCTGCCGCCTTCTCGCGGTCCACATGCAGGCGGTCTGCGATTGCCATGGCATAGCAGAAGTCCGTCACAGCATGCCTGCCCGGGATGCGGAGCCTGACCGGGCGCGTATAGCCGCCCTCCATATGGAGCGTGAACGAGGCGCGCCCCTCTTCGTCGAGCTCGACATCGGTCGCGGTGCAGGAGCTCTCCCTGCCGGCAACCTTCACGGCCTCAAGGCCGGCAGGACGGGCAAAGCCCTTCTCGATGAACGGCGTGAAGTCATCTGTCGCATTGAGGACAAGGCAGGGCGAGATGCCGGCAAAGGTCTCAGCCGATGGCCTCATGCCGGAGACGATCTCTGCCTTCGCACGGGCGATGTTCTCGCGCGAGCCAAGATTGCCGATATGGCTCGTGCCGACATTCGTGATGACAGCGACGGTAGGCCTCACTGCTGCAGCCAGGCGGCGAATCTCGCCAGCATGGTTCATGCCCATCTCGACGACGAGCGCCTGGGCATCGTCAGGAGCGGCAAAGAGCGTGAGGGGCACGCCGATCAGGTTGTTGAAGTTGCCTTCGGTCTTGTGGACACGCCAGCGGGCAGAGAGCGCCGCGGCGCACATGTCCTTCGTCGTGGTCTTTCCGACCGAGCCTGTGACACCGCAGACGATCCAGTCAGGATGCTTCTGGCGCCAGGCGGTGGCAAGGCGGAGCATGAACTCCTCCGGGTCGTCATGTGCCGCACGGACGATAGCGCAGCCTCCCTTGCGGGCATATGCGAGCGCGTCCTCCTTCGGCTCCTCCGTGACCACGGCACAGGCAGCTCCCGCCTCGAGAGCCTTGGCCACATAGAGGTTGCCGTCCACCTTCTCGCCCTTGAAGGCCACGAAGAGCGAGCCTTCCTGTGCCTTGCGCGAATCGATCACGCAGCCCTCGAACGTGTGCTTGGGGCTGCCGGCCACGAGCTCTGCTCCCGTTGCGTGGATCAGCTCGTCAATCGTCATTTTCAGCATGCTGTTTCAGTATCTCCTCTAGGACACGGGCTTGATTCCCATATCTTTAAGCGCCTCACTCATGATACTCGAGAACATGTAGGCTGATGAGCTTTCTGCAAGATAAGGCGTGCCGTTCAAACCAACATAGACAAGCACCTGAGGATCGTCGGCATTCGCATAGCCGATAAGGGAGCTTATGTACTTGCCTTCGGCGTAGCCTTCCTCGTCTTCCGTCATCTGTGCCGTGCCGGTCTTTGCGGCGACCTTGTAGCCTTCCACGGCTGCATGCTTTGCCGTGCCGTTCTCGATGACAGACTCGAGGACGTTCGATGCCTGGTCGGTCACATCCTGCGTGCAGACCGTTCCCTTCGAGTCCCACTGCATGGTCTCGCCGGCCTTCTCTATCAGAAAGTGTGGCGTCATGAGCGATCCGCCGTTCGCGATGGCACCGACAGCCTGGACCATCTGCACCTGAGGAATGGCCAGGCCCTGGCCGAATGCCATGTCCGACATCGTCGTCGACGTGTAGTTGTCGTAGTCCGTGACCATGCCCGTCGCCTCGCCGGGATAGTCAATGCCGGTCCTGTGGCCAATGCCCAGGCTCGACACTGTGGAGGAGAAGCCTTCTGCGCCGACAGCACGGGCCATAAGGATGGCACCGACATTCGAGGATTCCTCGAGGATGTGCGAGACCGTCATGTCTTCGGTCGAGTAGCGCGTGATGGCATCCGTGACATAGTCGTCGCCGACCTGGATCTGGACCGGCACGCTGAAGATCGTATCGGTGCTGAACGTCCCGTGCACCAGCCCGGATGCCATCGTCAGTATCTTGAAGATGGAGCCCGGCTCATAGAGGTCCGATACCATGCGCAGGTTCAGCGCCTCGTTCGTGAGCTCGGAGGTATCCGAGAGGTCGGCCAGAGGGGTCGATGCGGTTGCCAGGATCTCTCCCGTATTCGGGTCTGTCACCATGGCGGACGACGAGTCTGCCTTGTACTTCTCCGTGCCTTCAGTCAGGACCTCTTCGAGCTTTTCCTGGATGTTCACATCGATCGAGATCACGATATCGGAGCCTGCGGTCGCCTTCGTGACTTCAGCGACGCCGCCTGCAATAGGCGTGCCGTCAGCGCCTGTCTCCATGATCATGGAGCCATCCTGGCCGGAGAGCACATCGTTGTAGTAGAGCTCGAGGCCTGTGAGGCCCTGGCCATCCGAGCCGACCATGCCGAGGACCTGTCCCGCGACAGAGCCATAAGGGTAGATGCGCTTCGTGTCATCGAGGAAATAGACGCCTTCGATATCGGCTTCGTCGAGCTTGTCGTCGAGCGTCGAGGCGGTCGTCGTGTCGACCTTCTTCTTGATATAGGCAAACGTCGTATCCTTATCGACGATCTCGAGATAGTCGTCCTTCGAGCCGCCAAGCGTCTCTGCCATGATCTCAGCTGCCTGGTCCTTGTCCTTGATAAGCGAAGGATTGCAGTAGATGGTCTTCACATCGACGCTCATGGCGAGGACATTGCCGTTTCGGTCGTAGATCGTGCCACGCTTTGCCGTGAGCGTGATCTCGTTCGTGCGACTGTCTGCTGCCATCTGCGTGAGCTCAGGGCCCTGGAGGATCTGGAGATAGAAGAGGCGTCCGCACACGACGAGTGCAAGCGCAGCAAGGATGCAGAAAACCGCGACAAGGCGGCCATCCATGCCCTTCACATGGGAGAGGATGCCGCCGCCGTCTGTGTGTCCATGCCGCCGGGACTGCCTGTCCTCGCGCTGTGCGCGCTCCTCGCGCCTGCGGGCACGCGCCTCGCGGTTCTGGACCACTTCGTCGTACGACGAGCGGCCCCTCTCGGGGCCGTTCGCTCTGCTGTGTCTGTCTTGTCTGTCCATGTGGATGAGCTTACGCCAGAAGGAGCGCGCCCCTACTCCACATTCGAAGAATTCGCAGTCTCTGCGTCAGTCTGAGAAAGGGATGCTGTGCCATCGGTCGAAGAGGCAGCAGCGCTATCAGAGGAGGATGCCGTCGAAGAGATGACCTCGGGGTCCTCGAGGACCATACCGTAGTTCTGCGTCGCGATGCGCTCGATGCGCGACACGCTCGACAGCGCCGACTTCGACGCCTTGAGGTCGTTGTAGAGGGCCGTGGCATCGCCGACCTGGCTCTCGAGGGACTCATTTGCCTGGAGGGCTGAGACGGTCGCCGTCGAGATCGCAACACGGGCAAAGCCGAGCGCGCAGATGGCTGCCGCGACAAGCGCGACGCGGACCAGCTTCACGAGGAACTGGTGCGTGACGCCCTGGCGGACGCGGGCATCGAGCCCGCCGCCTTCGTATACATCGAAAGAGGGGCTGGCCGAGGCCTCGCGCATGTTCGAGCGCATATCATATCCGTCGAGGCGGACTGCCTCAGAGGACTCATACCTCATACCGAAATACCCCTCATCTGTTGTCTGCATTGGTAGTGCGTTGTGGTTCGTTTATGGTGCGGTGGTGCTGCGTCCTTGGTGCGTTGGGTGCTATGCAGACGGTCCGGAGGGGCCGTGAGCATCAGGTCTGCGCCTGAGCCTGTGTGACATCGAGCTTGACTGCCACGCGCATCAGAGCGCTGCGCGCCCGTGGGTTCGAGCGCACTTCCTCTTCGGTCGCGGCCAGGGGCTTTCTGGTCTTGACCTCGATTATCGGCACATGTCCGCACACGCAGACCGGAAGGTCCGGCGGGCAGATGCACCCCTGAGAGAGCTCGGAGAACACATGCTTCGTAAGCCGGTCCTCGAGCGAGTGGTACGAGATCACGCAGATCCTGCCGCCTGTATTGGCCCAGCGGATGGCAGCGCGCAGTCCCCTCTCCAGCACATCCAGCTCGTGGTTCACCTCGATGCGCAGGGCCTGGAAGGTCTTGCGTGCCGGGTGTCCCCCATGGCGGCGGTCGCGGGCAGGAATGGCTGCCTTCACGATCTCCACGAGCTCGAGCGTCGTCTCGATGGGCGCCTTCTCGCGGGCGCGCACGATGTGGCGCGCGATGGATGCTGCATGCTTCTCGTCTCCATAGCTGCGGAGAATCCGGGTGAGGTCTGCTTCGTTGTAGGTGTTCACGACCTCTTGTGCGGTTAGAGTGTTGTTCCTCGGATCCATCCGCATATCCAGAGGAGCGTCCTCGTGGTACGAGAAGCCCCTGTCGGGTATGTCGAGCTGAGGCGACGAGACCCCGAGGTCGAAGAGGAAGCAGTCTACGCCGGGCACCTCGGCTTCGACCAGAAGCTGGTCGAGGTCGCCGAAGTTGCCTTTGAGGAACCGATGACGGGCGCTGGGCACCTCGCGGCCGAAGCGTTCCGCTGCGGCGGCAAGAGCCATATCGTCCTGGTCGATTCCGATCGAGAGGCCGGTAGGAGCAATGCGCTCGGCCAGAGCGACCGAGTGCCCCGCTCCTCCGAGCGTGCAGTCGCAGACAACCTCTCCAGGCTGGGGGTCCAGGGCCTCCAGCACCTCGGAGAGCATGACGGGATTATGCCGATATTCGACTTTCAACGGGAGCTGCTCCTTTCCGGCTAGTCGAACATGAGGTCGTCCAGGTCGTCATCGTCCTCGGCGTTGAGCTCCTCGAAGTGCTGGTAATCCCAGACCTCGAAGTGGTCGCGGTTGCCGATGACCATGACGTCACGGGAGATGCCGAGCTTCGCAAGCTTCTCTTCGGGAACCTTGCTGAGCGCGACACGGCCGGCGGCATCGATGTCCACCGTCACGGTCCTCCTCATGAGCGTTCGCTGAAGCTTGTCCTGCTCCCTGTCCCTCGGATTGAAGCCATCCGGGAAATAGGAGGCGGTCCAGGCCTCGTGGCCTTCTGGAGTGAAGCCCCAGATTGCGTCCTTGAGAGGAACGAGGCAGACGCGGTCGCCGAACTGACGGCGGAAGTCGGCCGGCAGGGTAAGACGCAGCTTGGCATCGAGCTTGAGCTGTTTCTCGCCCGTCAGGTACATCTGCCACCTCCCGACGACTCGGCCTGTCCCCTCTCAAAGCGTGTATCCAACTATAACGTCTCGATGCCCCCTTTTCCAACCCTTTGTCCCACTTTCTCCCACCAAACTGCATTTCCGCAGATAAAAAGGGGTGCAGGCACACGCGCCTGCACCCCCACAACATCTAGCGGTCTCTTTCTTTTGCCCCCACAAACCCGAAGCTCGAAGGCGTGGTATGGCACCGCCCGGCTCGGCGGTCATTTGTCGGAATTGTGTGGCTGCTCCCGCTCCCTGCGCGCCCGGGGGTGCGCCGAGAGGTATGCCATCCGAAGATGGCTCCTGTCGAGATGGGTATAGAGCTGCGTCGTCTGGATCGACGAGTGTCCCAGAAGCTCCTGCACGATGCGGATGTCTGCTCCTCCCTGGAGCATGTGCGTCGCAAAGCTGTGGCGGAGGGTATGAGGATGGAGGCCGTCTATGCCGACGACGCGTCCTGCCCGCTCGACGATTGCAAAGACGGACTGCCGCGAGATCCTGCCGCCGCGGACATTCAGGAAGACCGCAGCGCCGCTTCTCGAAGAGACGAGCTCTCCCCTCCAGTCGGAGAGGTATTCCGCAAGCGCCTCGTGGGCGCTTCCCATGAGCGGGACGAGCCGCTCCTTGCTTCCCTTGCCGATGACACGCACGACCTCGTCCTCGAGCGATACCGCCCCGACATCGAGGCCCGTGAGCTCCGAGACGCGAAGGCCGCACCCATAGAGCACTTCTATGATGGCACGGTCGCGCTGTCCTGCCGCCGTCTTCGGGAAGGGCTGGTCGAGAAGCGCGAGCGCCTGCCTGACGCTCAGGACATCGGGCAAGCGCTCTGCCTTCTTCGGAAGCGGCAGTGCTGCTGCAGGAGAGACAGAAGACATCTCTTCCTGGAGCATGAAGCGGTGGAAGCTCTTGATGGCAGAGAGCGCCCGCTCAACTGAAGACGGGGCATAGCTCTCCTCGGCAAGGTGCTCGAGATGCTCCTCTATGAGAGGGCGGGTCACGTCGTCGGGCTCGGTCACGCCCTTCTCTTCGAGCGCCTTCACATAGCGCTCGAGGTCCCTTCCATAGGCTTCCACGGTATGAGAAGAGCTACCTCGTTCGAAAGCGAGGTAGCCCATGAATTCCTTCCGTGCAGATGCAAGATCCAAGTGCGCCCTACTCCGGCTGGACGCTCTGGCGTGCGCAGCCCTCGTGGTGGGCAATGGAAGCGCGGACAAACTCGCGGAAGAGCGGTGCCGGCTTCGTTGGGCGGCTCTTGAACTCAGGGTGTGCCTGGCTGGCAACGAACCAGGGGTGCACATCCTCGGGAAGCTCGACCATCTCGACGAGGCGCTCGTCAGGAGAGAGGCCGCAGATTACAAGACCGGCCTGCGTCAGCTTGTCGCGGAATGCGTTGTTCACCTCATAGCGGTGGCGGTGGCGCTCATAGACGAGCGGCTCACCGTAGGCCTCCATGGCAAGCGTGTTCGGCTTGACCTTGCAGGGGTAGGCACCGAGGCGCATCGTGCCGCCCTTCTCGGTGACATCCTCCTGGTCAGGCATGATATCGATGACCGGATACTCGCAGTCCGGCGAGAACTCGGTGGAGTTGGCGCCCGGCATGCCAGCGACATTGCGGGCGAACTCGGAGACAGCGACCTGGAGTCCGAGGCAGATGCCGAGATACGGCTTCTTCTCCGTGCGGGCAAGGTGGGCAGAGAGGATCTTGCCCTCGACGCCGCGCTGGCCGAAGCCGCCCGGCACGAGGATGCCGTCAGCATCGCCGAGCACGTCCTCGACGTTGTCCTCGGTGAGCTCCTCGCCGTCGACGAGCTCGACGTCGAGGTTGCGGCCGAAGTAGACGCCTGCATGTCCGCAGGCCTCGATGACGGAAAGGTAGGCATCCGGCAGCTGCGTATACTTGCCGACGATGCGAATCTTCGTCTTGTCCGGCTTCTGCTTCGCTGCATGCATGGCAGACGTGAAGCTGTACCAGGAGCTCATATCGCTCTCGCGCGGGTCGAGGCCGAGCTTCTCGCAGACCTTGAGATCGAAGCCCTGCTCGGCGAGGTGCGCTGGCACATCGTAGATCGACGGGCAGTCGGAGTTCTCGAACACGCAATCCTCATCGACGTCGCAGAAGTGGGCAATCTTTGCGCGAATCGGTGCCTCGACCTCATGGTCGGAACGGCAGACGATGAAGTCAGGCTGGATGCCCATGGAGCGCAGCTCCTTCACGGAGTGCTGCGTCGGCTTCGTCTTCACCTCATGGGCAGCGGCAATATAGGGCACGAGGCTCACGTGGATCACGAGGGTGTTGCCTGGGCCGTCTTCCTTGCGGAACTGGCGGATTGCCTCGACGAACGACGAGCCCTCGATATCGCCGATCGTGCCGCCGAGCTCGGTGATAACGACATCGGCTCCCGACTGCTCCTCGATGCGGCGGAAGCGCTCCTTGATGGCATTCGTGACGTGCGGGATGACCTGCACGGTGCCGCCGAGGAAATCGCCCCTGCGCTCGCGCTTGATGAGCGAGGAGTAGATTGCGCCGGTCGTGAAATTCGAATTGCGGGTCAGGTTCTCATCGATGAAGCGCTCGTAGTGGCCGAGGTCCAGATCGGACTCATACCCGTCCTCGGTCACGAAGACCTCGCCGTGCTGGAACGGCGACATCGTGCCAGGATCAACGTTGAGGTAGGGATCGGCCTTCTGCATCATCACCTTGTAACCACGGGATTTGAGGAGCCGGCCAAGGGAAGCTGCCGTGATGCCCTTTCCAAGGGAAGAAACGACGCCGCCCGTAACAAAGATGTGCTTGGTCATGAGGACCCTTCCATACGCGTTGCTTTGCTCTTCGTACGGACCTATATAATACCGCGGTTCATTCCGCACGTGAGGCAAGAACCTGTCCGAGAAACGGTTCCTGCATCAATTCCACGAGGCGTGCACGCGCTCGAGCATCTCGCGGGCGTGGCTGAGCGAAGCTTCCGACTCGTCGCCCGAAAGCATGCGTGCGATCTCATGCACGCGCGCATCTCCCTCGACCTCGGAGAGCTTCGTCTCGGGCACGCTTCCTTCCGTCTTCGTGACGACGTAGTGCTTGTCTGCCATGACGGCAACCTGCGCCAGATGCGTGACGACGATGACCTGATGCGTGCGCGAGAGCTTCTTGAGCACCTCGGCCAACGCATTCGCCGTGGCGCCGCCGACACCGGCATCGACCTCGTCGAAGACGAGCGTATCCGTCTCGTCGGCATCCCCGAGCACGACCTTTGCCGCCAGCATGACACGGCTGACCTCGCCGCCCGAGGCGATGCGGCGAAGGGGGCGCGATGAGAGCCCGGCACCGGGACGATACATGAGCTCTGCATGGTCAGGGCCCTCGAGCGTCCATTGCGAGCGTGGAAGCGGCTCGAGCGAGACCTCGAGCGAGGCTGTGCCCATCTCGAGCTGCCCCATCTCCTTGGTTATTGCAGCTGCAAGCTCAGGCGCTGCCTTCGCACGTACGGAAGAGAGCTGCCTTGCAGCTTCTGCAAGCTCGGCCTCGGCAGCGGAGAGCGCCTTCTTCGCCTTGCGTACGCGCTCTCCCCCATCCTGCGCCGCAGAGACGGTCTCTTCTGCCTCCGCCCTCCGTGCCAGCACATGGGCAAGGTCCGGGCCATAGGCACGGATGAGCCTCTGATAGGCAGCCTCGCGCTCCTGCAGATGCTCGAGCTCTTCGGGATCGAGCTCGACCGAGTCGGCATAGTCCCTGAGCTCCGATGCAGCATCCTCAGCCTCGATGAGGGCACTCTCGAGGGCATCAGCCAGCTTTCCGAGCTTCTCGTCGAAGCGCGCTGCCTCCCTCAGCTCGGCGACTGCCGCAGAAAGCACATCGGAGACGCCATCGTCTCCTGCTACCGCCTCATGTGCCCCTTCGGCAGCACGCATGAGTGCCTCGGCATGCTCTGCCTTCGGCAGCGCCTCTTCGAGCTCTGCATAGTCTTCCTCTGAAGGTCCGACCTCATCGATGCGCGAGAGCACGAATGCCGCCTCGTCGAGCTTCTCCTCGGAGGCACGGCTCGCCTCCTCGACACGCCTGAGCTCCCGATGGGCTGCGTCAGATTTCCTGAGCGCTTCCTGGTAGGCTTCACGTGCCTCAGCTGCAGGCTCTCCGGCAAAGGCATCGAGAAGCTGCACATGCGTCGTGACATCGAGAAGCTTCTGGTGCTCATGCTGGCCACAGAGATCGACCGTGCGGCCGAGCGTCTGTGCGAGCTCCTTCACTGATGCCATATGCCCGTCGATATCGACCTTGCCGCGTCCATCAGCGGTGAGGCGCCTCCGCACGATATGGCCATCCTCTTCCCCATCATCCGTGAAGAAGCGGCCCTGCACTTCGAGGCCATCTGCGCCTTCCCTGACCGAAGAGGCATCTGCCCTGTCGCCGACAAGAAGCTTCAGGGACGAGAGCAGAGCAGACTTGCCCGAGCCAGTCTCGCCGGTAAGCACGGTGAGGCCTTCTGCTGGCTCTATCTCCGCTTCCTTGATGAGGGCAACATTTCTGACCTGAATCTCGTCAATCATCTATTTGGCCACTTTCCCGTAGAAGACGCGCGAAACGGACGAATAGAAGCTCTGCGCATTGTAGTCGAGGAGGATGATGTCGCCCTCCCCGCGCCTGACACGCATATGCATGGCCCGTCCTCCATGGCCCATGAGGCGGCCATCGGCGAGGACGCTGCGCTCTGCCGGGCGCTCCTCCGACATGTCAATCTCCACGACATCTGAAGGCGCTGTCAGGAAGGCGCGGGCCAGGATGGTATGGGGAGCGATCGGCACGCAGACCATGCCCGTGAACTCCGGCGTCACGATAGGGCCTCCTGCTGCCAGCGCATAGCCGGTCGAGCCCGTCGCCGTAGAGACGATGAAGCCGTCGCCGCGGATCCTGTCGATGTGGTTTCCCGAGACCCCGACATCGAAGGAGATGACATCGCCGAGACCGCCCCGGGTCACAGCCATATCGTTCAGGGCAAAGCTCTTCTCGGTATAGGTGCTTCCGTCCGGCAGCACATATTCTGCCTCGATGGCAAGGGTCGCCCGGTGCGAAGAATGGAGCTCGCCTGCAAGCGCCGCTGCGACGGTCGTGCGCATGTCCTTCGGACCGCCGCAGGTAAGGAAGCCGAGATGCCCATAGGAGAATCCCATGAGCGGAATCTCCCGGTAGCCGACGATACGGGCAGCACGCAGGAGCGTGCCGTCGCCGCCAAGCGAGATCACGAGGTCCATGCCATCAGCAAGGCCGGGACGCTCTTCCTCGTGGCGCTTCTTGTCGGGGGCAAGCACGGCTTCATGCCCCTCGGCTTCGAGCCAGCCGGAAAGATTGTGCGCGCCCTGAAGCGCATCGCTGCGTCCATAGTTCGGTACGAGAAGCACCTTCACCGTCAGTTCACCTTCGTTCCATCGATTCCGTACGCCCAGTGTAGCATCAAGCGCCATCTTACAGCACAGACGTACAGATGTTCTATGAAGCGATGAAGGTCTCGCCCTCCCTGACAACCTGAGAGAGGTCTGGCACCAGCCCAGCCTCTCCCCTTCTGCCATACAGCAGGTATTCGTGGTTGCCCTTGGCACCCGTGATCGGGCTTTCGCAGGCACCCTTGATGGCAAGGCCTGCATCCACAAAGGCACCGGCCACCTTCATGAGAGCTTCAAGCCTCACTTCAGGATCGTGCACGATGCCGCCTTCGTCCACCTCATCGCGCGCTGCCTCGAACTGCGGCTTCACGAGCGTCAGGAACGCCCCGTCATCTTTCAGGAGCTCCATGACGGAAGGCAGGATGGAGACGACCGAGGTGAACGACACATCGCAGACAGCAAGATCGATCGTGCCCATGCGCTCAGGCGTCGGCACATCGACGATATTCGTGCGCTCGAGGAGCTCGACGCTGGGATTGTTCCGGAGCGACCAGTCGAACTGTGCATAGCCCACATCGACCGAAAGGACGCTTCTTGCCCCGTGGGAGAGAAGGCAGTCCGTAAAGCCTCCCGACGAGCAGCCCACATCGAGGCAGGCAAGGCCTTCTGGCTTCACATCGAAGGCGTTGAGACCCCGCTCGAGCTTGAGTCCTCCCCTGCTCACGAACGGGATGTGCCCTCTCACATGGAGCTCGATGCCGGGCTTTACCTGCTCGCCGGCAGATTCCATGCGGCGGTCTGTCGTCGAGACATCTCCTGCCATGACAGAACGCAGGGCCTCGTCCCTTGTTGGGAAGAAGCCCTGCGCTACAAGTTCCTCATCGAGCCTTCTGCGCCGTGCCACAGGCCCTAGCCCTCCTTGGTCTGGGTGCCCGCGTGCTCTGCATCCTGGGCGTCGACCATATCGACTGCCTTGGAGCCAAGAGCGATGGCCTCGTCGAAGAGGTCGAGCGAACGCTCGAGCGACGTATCCTTCTGGCGCACCTGCCCGGCAATCTCATCGAGCCTGCCCGCAATCTCGTCGAAGGTCTTGTAGGCAGACGTATCGATCTTGGCCATTACGCGTCCTCGCCCGGCTCTGCGGCCTCATCGGCGTCTTCTGGATCCTCGCCCGGCTGCCAGGTGCCCTCCTCGGCACCTTCAGCCTCTTCCTCGGCACGGATCTCGGCACCATAGGCAGGCCACTCGCGCTCTTCTTCGGGGGCTTCTGCTTCGGGGGCTGCAGCGGCAAGCGCCTCTGCCTCCTCGGTCCCCTCTTCAGCTTCGCGCTTGAGGTCGCGTCCTGCCTCGAGCTCGCGTGCAATCTTTCCGAGCACGCCGTTCACGAAGCGGCTCGACTCGTCCGTGCCATAGGCCTTGGCAAGCTCGACACATTCGTCGATCGTGACAGGCAGCTCGACCTCGTCGACCTCGAGGATCTCATAGAGGGCAAGCCTCAGGAGATTGCGGTCGACTGCCGGCATGCGGAAGAGCGACCAGTTCGTAGCGACGGAGTCGATGATGCGGTCAAGGCCGGGACGCAGCGACCAGGTGCCACGTGCCAGACGCTCGCCGAAGGGATCGAGCGGGCCCTCGGAGAGGGCATAGTCCCCATCGAGCACCTCATCCACGGCACGGCCCGTTGCCTCTGCCTGGAAGATGATCTGCAGGGCCTGGCTGCGTGCAAGGGTGCGTCCCTTGAACTGCTTTGACGATTGCTTTGACAAGGCTTCTACTCCTTGGGGAATACGAGGCTGTCGATGCAGACATCGACTGCCGATACTTCAACGCCGATCTGTTCGGACACGGCATCTGCGACTGCCTGGCGCACGTTCTGCGCAAGCTCGCAGAACGGGTAGCCATAGAAGACCGACAGATGGACCGTGATATGCAGGCGGCCGTCCTCTTCTTCGGACTCGACTGCCTGTGCGACATCGAGGCTCTTGGCCGTGAAGACCCTGATGAGGCTCGAGGTAAGCGTATCATTGCCGCCGACAGAGGCGACTCCTTCGACCTTTTCTGCTGCCAGCGCAACGACGGTCGCGATGACGCGGCGGGAGATGCCAATGCCAGAGATGGAGAGCTCGTCCATAGAACGTCCTTCCGCATCCGCCAGAAAGCCAGCTTTCCGGCTTGCTTATGGTCATACCCAGTATACGCAAATAGCCCAGAGGCAGGGCCGCATCTTGGAAGCGCGCTGGCAGCTGCTCCCAAGGTTTCCACATTGCAGGGCCTGTCTGCATAGAAAAATGCCGCACCCCACCGCCAGATGGGACGCGGCATCCCTCATTGTGCGAGAGGCTAGACGCGCTGGACGAACTTGCCGTCGCGCGTATCGACCTTGATCTTCTCGCCCTGGTTCAGGTACATCGGCACCTGGATCGTAGCGCCTGTGGAGATCGTGGCCGGCTTCGTGCCGCCCTGGACCGTGTCGCCCTTGAAGCCCGGGTCGGTCTGCGTGATCTCGACCTCGATGAACATGGCAGGCGTCACGCCGAGGAGCTCATCGTCAGCGTAGAGCAGAGAGGCGTTGTCGTTCTCGACGAGCCACTGGGCGTTGTCGCCGATGAAGTCGGCAGGAACAGCGACCTGCTCATACGTATCGTTGTCCATGAAGTAGTAGTCGACGCCGTCGTTGTAGAGATACTGCATCTCCTTGGTGATGAGCTGCACGCTGTCGAACTTCGTGCCTGCATTGCAGGTCTGGTCGATCGTGCGGCCATCGCGCAGGTCCTTGATCTTGTAGCGCACGAATGCGCCGCCCTTGCCCGGCTTGACATGCTGGAACTCGACGATCGTGTAGTACTTGTTGCCGATCTTGAGGCCCATGCCGTTCTTGAAATCAGCGGTGCTGATGGTCTGCGTTGCCACGGTTGATCTCTTTCCTATCCGTAAAACTCCGAAACGTTATCAGTATACGACGTCGCTCCAGCTCATGCAGGCAAGCCGGAGCGACTACACAAAGTGTGAAGATGTGGGTCCTAGCAGGGAATCTCGACGAGGTCGTGGGCGGATGCCGTGAAGACGTCGTAGCCGTCCTCGGTCACCTGTCCGAAGTCCTCGAGGCGGATGCCGAAGCGTCCCGGGAGGTAGATGCCCGGCTCGACCGTGATCACAGATCCTGCAGGGATGACGCCGTGCTCGGCAGGAGCGCCGGAGCGGCTGAAGTACGGTGCTTCGTGAATCTGGAGGCCGACACCGTGGCCGAGACCATGCTTGAAGTAGTCTCCGTAGCCGGCATCGGAGATGACCTTGACGGCGAGGTTATGGATATCGACGCCGATGACACCGGCATGGATCGCTGCCTCGCAGGTCTCGTTCGCCTTGCGGACGACGGCGTAGACCTTCTTCTGCTCATCTGTCGCCTTGCCGACGCACACAGTCCTTGTCATGTCCGAATGGTAGTCATGGTAGCCGGCACCATAGTCCATGACGATGAGGTCGCCCTCCTCGACGCGGCGCTCCCCCGGCTGGGCATGCGGGTTGGCACCGTTCGGACCGCTTGCGATGATCGTGTCGAACGAGAGCGCATCGGCGCCGCGGTCGAACATCGCGCTCTCAAGCTCTGCCCTGATCTGGAGCTCGGTGAGTCCCGGCTTGATGTAGCCGCAGATGTGCTCGAAGGCAGCATCCGTGATGGTCTGGGCATGGCGCATGAGGGAGACCTCTTCGGCGTCCTTCACGACACGCAGCGCCGAGACCGTGCCATGCATGCGCGGCAGGAGGCATGCCGCCGACTGGCGGCCAAGCTCTGCCTCGAGCGCATCGAAGAAGGCAAGGTCTGCCGTGTCCTCGATCGCGACGACACGGGCATGGGTCTTCTTGATCAGGGAGGCTGTCCAGGCCGGATGGCTCACGGCATCCATATCGAGCTGCCAGTCCGTATCCTTGCCAAGGCGATCCTGGAATGTGCCGAAGTAGCGCGAATCCGTATGGAGCCACTGGCCCTCGCGGGTCACGAAGGCCGTATGTGCGACCTCGTCGTCGAACGTGCGCTCGGCTCCTGTGAGCCAGCGCAGATCCGGATTGTGGCGCAGCACGACTGCGTCATATCCATACTCCTGCATGAGGGCACGAAGGCGTGCAACACGCACCTTTCCCATTTCCTGATCTGCCATAGCAAGAGATCCTTTCCGATTGAATGTACCAAGCAACTAGTCCGCCTGGTGCTGTGCGCACCAGGCCTCGAGATGCGCCTTGAGGCGGGCATCCTCGATCGTCGCGAGACGGACGCGTCCGAAAGCGCGCGGCACGGCGAGCATGAAGCGGTTCGAGCGCAGATGTGCGCAGGCGCGCATCTCGTGCAGGAGCGCATCGGGATCTACCGTGGCGCTGACCGTGCCCAGCCCCAGTACTGAGAGCAGCTCGTCCTGGGCAAGCATATCGTCGACCTTGAAGTCCTCCTCGGTCACAGCCACGCGTGCCGTGAAGCGCAGGCCTTCGGCCAGAAGCGTCGAGGCGGGAACGCCTTCCACAAGATGGCTCAGCGCCTCTGCAAACGTGACGCCGTAGGAAAGCGACTGGCGCACGGCAACAGAGGTCGAGGAGGCAATGCGGCCGCGGCTCCTGAGCGTCTCGTTCACCTGCTCGCGCAGTGCCACCTCGTCAGCTTCGGCGAGGGCATCGCGCCTGTTATAGAGCGCTTCGAATGCCTTTTCCGTATCGGAGACCGCAGTCGCGACCATCGTCGCATAGGCGTGGAGACGCTTCTCGGAAGGTCCGAGGTCGATGCGGGCAAAGTCGGCAAAAACGTTCTTCAGGCTGTTATGGCCAGACACCATATCCCTGTGCGTGCCGACCGAGATTCCTTCAGGCGTGACGGTTGCGCAGACAAGTGCCTCGAGATCGAGCGGCAAGGCGCAGACCGGCGTACGGCCACACCAGGCGCCGGCAGCATATAAGACAAGCGAGAGCTCAGGGGCAGCACCGACACAGACAATCAGGTCATCCGACGTGATATGCAGCCTGTCAAGCTCGCCGAAGAGTTCATCTGTCGCAGAAAGCGTGAGCTCTCCCGGCACAGAGCCCCTGAGCGCCTGGAAGCCGGCATCGTTCAGCTGCCAGAGGAGCTCCTGGACGAAGTCCGGATCCGCCTTGTCAGACACGAGGAGCGCAGCCTTCGCAGGCTTTCCGACAGAGCTCTTGAGGTCGTGGCCGAAGTTCTCGAGGTTGCCCGAGCCTATGCGGACATTGCAGGAGCTGCCCGGAAGCGACACCCACTGGCGGGTCGTCTCAGCCAGAGGAGACTTCGGCGCTTCCTCTTCCTGAAGGACTTCGGCAGCCTCAGCCACATCGGCAGGAGCCTGTGCAGCATCCCCGTTGCCCTGAGGGACGCTCGTCCCAAGCTCTTCTTCGCTCATAGCAGCCCTTCCTCCCATAGAAGCTTCGACGCATCGCAAGCGACTTCTTCGAAGCTCTTGTTCCTGATATCGATCGTATAGTCTGCCGCCGCCTCATAGAGGGGACGCCGGCGATTATAGCAGGCGCTCGTCTCCTTGAGACAGCCGCCCAGATCGGGCCGTGTCTCCTTGTGCTGGATCTGCCTCAGCGAATCGGAGAGATCTCCATCCAAGAATACGATCTTGCCCATGCTGTGCATGAGGTCGACATTCTCGGAGCGCTCCACGATGCCGCCGCCGCAGCTCACGAGCAGCGACTTCTTCTCGCTGAGGCTTCTGAGCACCTCGGTCTCCGTATCGCGGAACGACTCTTCCCCATCCTCGCGGAAGATATCGCAGACGCTCTTGCCGCGGATCCTTTCGACCATGCGGTCGGTATCCACATAGGGCCGGCAGAAGAGGCATCCGATATTTCTTGCCACCGTGGACTTGCCGGCTCCGAGAAAGCCGACGAAGAAGATATGATCGCACCCTTCATGTACGACATATCCATTGCATGGTCTGTCCACCAAAACCTCCGAAAAACACAGTCTGATCTCCTTGATTCTATCATCGAGATCGAAGCTGTCCTGTCAGAGGAGAGCACACGTACATCCTGCATCAAAACAGGGCATCAGAGGATGTCTGAGGACAGGAGCACAAGCATGCAGGAGAATGCGACCGAAAGATAGGGTCCAAAGGCAAAGCGCTTCTTCTTCTGAACGAGCGTGACCAGGGCGCCCACAAGCGCTGCCGCAGCAAGCGGCACGAAGATGCCAGGCCCCAGAAGCGTTGCCCAGGCAGCAATGTATTTTATATCGCCGAGCCCCATGCCGGAGGCTCCATGGATCCTGCGCCATGCAAGCTCGAGCGCTGCACCGCAAAGGAGCTCAAGGAGCGCAGCTGCCAGAACGGCCTGGGGGGCAGAAGTCTCATCCGCAAGATGGAAGGCAAGCACGCCTGAGAGCTCAGGCGCCCAGATGCGCACCGCCTGGAAGGCAAGGCCCAGGGCTGCCATAGCAAGGCAGAAGCTGTTCCGGATACGGCAGCTGCGTGCATCCTCCACGGCTACCGCCAAGGCGAGCGCCAGGGCGGCACAGACAATCATCGGTCGCCTTCGAAAGTGTGGCCGGAAAGAAGCGGACGCTCGATGAGGCGCAGGATCTGCGTATACCAGAGGTCTGTCGTCGAGAGCGGATGCACAAGGATGGTCGGGATATGCGCCAGGTTTCCTGCCACGACATCCGTGAAGACCTGGTCTCCCACAAGCACGGTCTCTGCTGCAGAGAACCCTTCGCGGGCCAGCGCATGCGCAAGCGCAAACGGTGCTGGCTTCATCGCATGGTGGACGACGGCAGAGCCAAGCTCTTCTGCCGTCCTCTCGACATCTGTCCCATGGAAGTTGTTCGAGACGAGGCAGGTCGCAAAGCCGATCTCATGCGCCTTTGCGAACCAGGCAGCGACCGGAGGTTCGACGCGCATCGTTGAGCGAGCCATGCAGGTGTTGTCGCGGTCTATGAGAAGGAAGCGCACGCCCTCCTGCCAGAGCGCACCGAGATCGATGAGCTCGATGCGTGCGACATAGCGGCTTGCCTCGAAGAGAGACACGCTCTCCTACTCCCCGGTCTCTGCATTGCTGCTTGCAGCAATGCTTGCGAGATGTTCGTCATACGTCTCGGAGAAGCTCGAGGTCGTCTGGCCATTCTCCTGCACGATATAGAAATAGAGATAGTTCGTGTCGGCAGGAGCAAGCGCAGCCTGGATGGAGGCAAGGCTCGGTGCGCAGATAGGTGTTGGCGGCAGGCCTTCGTTGAGATACGTATTGTAGGGCGATTCCTGCTTGAGGTCGTCTGCCGTCACTTCGCCGCCTGTCACATAGCCCATCGTCGCATCGCTCTGGAGCGGCATGGCAGCCTGGAGACGGTTGTAGAAGACAGAGGAGATGCTTGCGCGCTGATCGTCCGTCACAGCCTCGCGCTCGATAATCGACGCCATGGTCAGCACATCATAGTCAGACATCGTGATGCCGTACTTTGCCTTGATCTGCGCTTCGCCCGTGGCAAAGTCAATGGATGCCATCTCCGTCTTGTACTGGTCGAGCATGGCACGAATCACCGTGTCGGCATCCACATCCGCATTGAACGTGTAGGTCTTCGGGAACAGGAATCCCTCGAGGGAATCGTTCTGGGCAGAGGCCAGGAACGGATAGTCTGCCACATAGTTCGATGCCTTTGCCTGCGCCGTGAAATCGTCGGCCGTGATGGAAGGGATGGCTTCTGCGACAGCCGCAGCGGTCTTTGCGACCGTATAGCCTTCAGGCACTGTCAGCTTGTAGGCATAGCTCGAGCTGGGCCCTGCAATGAGGCCGTTCACGATGTCTTCGACGGACGCTCCTGCCGTGAAAGTGTAGGTGCCCGCCTGCATCTGTGCGTCGTCCCCATGGCTCTTGTAGGCAGTGAGGAAATCGCTCGACTGGCTGTTGTCGAGAAGGCCTGCTTCGACAAGTGTCTTGAAGATGGTCTGGCCGGAAGCGCCCTTCGGCACCGTGACCGTGACCTGGGTGCCCTCCTCGACCGTCGTCTTGGAGCCCGCACCGTCGATCCTGCTCAGCACACCCGGGAGGACGCGGATCGCAAGGAAGGCGACGACCGCGACTGCGATGATCGTGCCCAGGATGTAGGGTGCCGGTCCGTGGGACGACTTGCGCTTGACCTCGCGTACATGCCCCGCCCGGCTCTTCTCGCGCGTCCTCTGCGTCACCTGGGCCGTGCGCGACGAAAGATGGGTCGCCGGCACCGTCCCCACAGCATGGCCTGCCGTACGGCGGCGTGGTTGGTGCGATTCGTGGCGGGGAGTCGAGCTCATGGGCAGTCCTTAGCTTCTTTGCAGCTACCCTTAAGGCTACAGGGCAGACTGACAGATTTCTTGAGTGTGCCTGAGCATACGCCGAAAGTGTGACTGTGTTCGCAGCAGATACCCATCTACAGAGGAAATGCGCAGACTTGATGCCTCCAAGCTGCGAAAACACCCGCAGTCTGCATAAATCGAGGCAGAAGCTTACTCTTCGTCAGCCGTGTCCTTCTTGGGATGGAAGACGCCTGCGATATTTCTGCCAGCAGCCTTGACGCCGGCACGCAGGACATCGAAGAAGTCGGGAGAGCGCAGCATCCTGCTCGGGTCGACATGCTCGCGGATTGCCCTGAGCGCTTCCCTGTTGTTCTTTGCAGAGAACGTGAAGTGACCATTCTCCTTCGTGAAGACGGCCCAGCGGGCAATGTGGCGCTTGCCGTAGACCGAAGCCGAGATGTAGTCGATCTCATCCCAGGGAATCTGGATGTAGTCCTGGGTATTGCGCTCGTTGTAGTACTCGAGGGCATTGTTGCCGACCATAAGGTCACCGGTTGAGGTGAGGCCCTGGAGAGAGCTCACCTTGCAGGTGTATTCCACCGAGCTGTTCTGCGACTGGACCATTGCCATTGATGTGACTCCTTAATCGAAAAGGCCGTGCTCCCTTGCGGAAGCACGGCCCATGATAGCGCCTTGGCAATCCTACAGGAAGCCGAGGAGACGGCCGACGATACCAAGTGCGAAGAGGCACAGGATGATGACGATCGGCGAGACCTTCTTCTTGAGGAGCCAGCAGCAGAACAGCGTCAGGCCCACTGCAGCAAGGCCAGGGATGAGCTGGTCGAGGTTGGACTGCAGGGTGACGGTCTTGACAGGATCGAGAGCCGTGGCACCGATGGAGCTGTACATCGTGAGCGCCTGCTTGATGCCATCAGCGCCAGCCGGAAGGCTCTCCCAGTCGATGTAGGCACCAGCCTGCTGCGGGATCCGGGCGACGACCGGAGTGAAGTTGATGGAGACCCAGCGCTCGACCAGGGCACCGATGATGAACATGCCGAGGATGGAAGCGCCTTCGGTCAGCCTGCCGAGCAGGCCGCCGGAGAGGTCCTTCGTGATGGAGGTGCCCAGATTGTAGCCGGCCTCCTGCGTGTACCACAGGAAGGCGATACGGATGATGTTCCAGGCAATGAAGAACAGGAGCGGACCGACGATGCTGCCGGACAGGGCCAGCGAGGCACCGAGAGCGCCGAGAATCGGGCGTACCGTGTACCAGAAGACCGGGTCGCCGACACCGGCGAGCGGACCCATCATGCCGACCTTGACGCCCTGGATTGCAACGTCGTCGATCGGGGCGCCGTTGGCGCGCTCCTCCTCCATTGCGAGGACGACGCCGATGACCGGAGCGGAGACGTACGGATGCGTGTTGTAGAACTCGAGGTGGCGCTTGAGTGCCGCCTTCTGGTCTTCAGGATCCTTGTAGAGGGCCTTGATGGCCGGGATCATCGAGAAGCACCAGCCGCCATTCTGCATGCGTTCGTAGTTCCAGGAGCCCTGAAGGTACTGGTGGCGCCACATGACCTGCTTGCGGACTGCCTTCGAGAGGACGATCTTGCCGTCTGCGTTCTTCTCAATAGTTGCTTCTGCCATGGTTTCACACTCCTTCTGCTATTCGTAGTCGTCCAGAATGTCGCCCAGCGGGTCGCCGGAGCCGGCAGCTGCACCAGAGCCGCTCTTTGCCATGTCCTTGAGGCCAAGGTAGATGATGGCAAGGGAGAGGCCGATGACGCCGAGGGCGATGAGCGTGAGCTCCTTGATGGCTGCGAGGACGAAGCCGAGCGCGAAGAACGGCCAGACCTCCTTGGAAGCCATCATGTTGATGACCATGCAGTAGCCGACTGCAGCGACCATGCCGCCGCCGACTGCCATGCCGCCGGTGAGCCATGCGGGCATAGCATTAAGAGCTGCCGTGACGGCCTCGGACGGAATGAAGCAGAGGCAGGCTGCCGGGATGGCGATACGAAGGCCCTGCATAGCGATGGCGATGAACTGCCAGCGGTCGATGCCAGCCATATCGTCCTTATCGGCGCAGGCATCCATTGCGTGGACGATGGCCGTAGCGATCGTACGGCAGATCATCGTGAGGAAGAGGCCTGCGACGGACAGCGGGATTGCCACTGCCATGGACGTCGTGATGGCGTCCTGCTGGTTGCCGCCGCCATTGAGCGCCAGCACCATGATGATGGCGGAAGCGACGGAAGCGAGAGCTGCATCAGGAGCGACAGCAGCGCCGATGTTTGCCCAGCCGAGGGCAATCATCTGCAGCTGGCCGCCGAGGATGATGCCTGCATCGAGATGGCCCGTGACAAGGCCGATGAGCGTGCAGGCAACGAGCGGCTGATGGAATTCCCACTCATCGAGGATGCCTTCCATGCCTGCCAAGAAGGCCACGATAATGACCAGAAGTACCGTAATAGGTGACATACATTCCCTCCTTCTCTAGGCCATGTTCTTTTCGGCAAGAAGCTTCCAGATGTCTTCGACGCGGTCCGACGGGACCTTCTGCACGTAGAACTCCGTGCCATTGTCACGGCATTCCTTGAGCGTCTTGACATCGTCCTCATCGCAGGCGATTGCCTGGTTGATGACAGTCTTGCCGGCGGAATGTGCCATAGAGCCGATGCACACCTTCGGGAACTTGACGCCACCCTTCTCGGCCTCGAGCAGATCCTGCGGAGTCTCGAAGAGCACCATGGCCTTCGTCGCACCGAAGCGCGGATCCTTATCGACCTGAATCAGCTTGCTGATCGGGATGACATGGACATGGACTCCTGGAGGCGCAGCCTGCACGATCATGGTCTTGCGCAGCTCGTCGTGGGCGACACCGTCGGAGACAACCAGGATGCGATCCGGGTTGACCTGCTTCGTCCAAGCCGTTGCGACCTGGCCGTGGAGCAGACGGGTGTCGATGCGGACGTACGCGTAGTTGATGTGACCCGTGCCAAGCACCGTTCCCTCGGGAATGGCGCCCTGCGGGGCCGCAGCTGCAGCAGGAGCGGGTGCCGCGGTCTGAGACTTCGGCTCGAGCTCCTCAGGCTTCACCTTGATGCCATCCTTGGACTCGGAGAAGATCTCCTTCATGACGTCGACAGCAGTGTCGGCACCCATACGGGAGCCGTACGCGCTGACGAGCATCGGAAGGTTGAGGCCGGTGATTGCGACCCAGTCCTCGTGCTTCTCCTCGTCGATGATGCGTGAAACCTGGTTGAACGGTGTGCCACCCCAGAGGTCGACCAAGAACAGGACATGCTCCTGATCGCTGAAAGTGGCGATGGCGTCAAGCAGCTTCTTGTGCATGTCGTCAGGACCCATGTCGGGGGTCAGGACAACAGCGGCGACGTCCTCCTGAGGACCAAAGATCATGCTTCCGGATTCCTTGATGCCTTCGGCGAACTTGCCATGGCTTGCCAGGACGATTCCTACCATCCAACTTCCTCCTTACTTCTCTCACGCTGCCTACAGAACATGTGGACTCTCGTTCGTGAACATATGTGCTTATGTGTCCACCATGTTTTCCACACTGTGTCATTATATTTCGACAACAATTCTTGTGCACCAGGAACTGCTCACCGAATTAAAGATTTTTCGTATATAGCGGTTCCGGTAACGTTTTTATCTGGTCTTAATTCGTAACTATTTTTCGAATTCATATCAAAACAGTCAGAATTTGGCATACCGTCTGCGTAATAGTTCTTGTATTTTTGTAATTTCTAGTAATTTGCAAATCTCTTAATGCTTCACTATGGCATCACTATTGGCCACCAGCATCCATTCTGTTGGAATCTCCGATTTTCCTTGACAGCTCAAGCTTTGCGGTCGGACTCGTCTGATACCAGTTGCTGAAATTCCGGCATGAAAAAGCCCTTCTCCGCATGTACGGAAAAGGGCTTCGAAGCTCTTGTGCCTGGAGGCAATCAGGCGTCTCGATCCTGCGCGCGCTTCGCGTCGAGCCAGGTCTGGAGGAAGAGCGAGGCTGCGACAGAGTCGATCTTGCCGCGCATCTGCTTCTCCGTGAGTCCCTGTGCACGGAGAATCCGCTTTGCCTCGTTCGAGGAGAGGCGCTCGTCCTCGAACTCGACAGGAAGGCCAATCCTCTCAGCAATGGCCTTGCCCTCAGACATGATCTTCTCTGCCTGGGGCCCATCCTCCCCTGCCATCGTCTTCGGACGGCCGCAGACCAGGATCTCCGGCTCGTGGTCCTCGATGACACGGCGGAAGTTCCGGGAGAGCGAAAGAACCTCCTGAGCCGGAAGGACGCAGACAGGGACCGCAAGCATGCCAGAAGCATCGCTTGCGGCAATCCCTATGCGCGCATCCCCGATATCGAGCGCAAGCGCCCTCACCTGACGAGACCCTTTGCTGCCTCGAGCGCAGCATCGATACCGGAAGCATCGGAGCCGCCTGCCTGGGCCATCTGTGGCCTGCCGCCGCCACGGCCGCCGACGAGTCCGGAGATCTCCTTGATAACCTTGCCGGCATTGAAGCCCTTGGCAACAGCGGTCTCGGTTGCCGCGGCAAGCAGGGCCACCTTGCCGTCTGCCGTCGAAGAGGCGATGACGGCAGCGCAGGGCTCGCCGCCCATGTCGTCTCTCACGGCATCCCAGACATTGCGGAGCTCCTTGCCGGAGAGGCCTGCGAGCTTCGCGAAGACGCACTTGTAGCCATCAAGCTGCTCTGCTGCCTTCACAGCCTGTGCAACCTGGTCGGAGGAGCTGCCGTACATGAGGTCCTCTGCCTTGCGCTCGGCTGCGCGCAGCTCCTGCTGGAGCGCCTCGATGCGGGAGAGCACGTCCTTCGGCTGGCACTTGAGCTCGGATGCCACGTCATTCAGGATGGAGAGCCTCTCGTCGACGTACTCCACAGCGCCTGCAGACGTCACAGCCTCGATACGGCGTGCGTTGGAGCCGACGGAGCTCTCGGACACGATCTTGAAGAAGCCAAGCTCTGCCGTGTTCCTCGCGTGCGTGCCGCCGCAGAGCTCGCGGGAGAACGGATGGTCGCTCTCGCCTGTCGAGACGACCCTGACGGTGTCGCCGTACTTCTCGCCGAAGAGGGCCACGGCACCGGATGCCTTGGCCTCCTCGAGGCCCATGACCTTCGTGACAATCGGCTCGGCAGCGAAAATCTCGGCATTCACGAGACCCTCGACGCGCTCGAGCTCGTCTTCCGTGAGTGCCTCGAAGTGCGTGAAGTCGAAGCGCAGGCGGTCAGGCTCGACGAGCGAGCCTGCCTGGTTCACATGGTCGCCGAGGACCTGCTTCAAGGCTGCATCGAGCAGGTGCGTCGCCGTATGGTTGCGGCGGATGAGCTCACGCCTGCCATGATCGACCGCGCAGTCGAGCGTATCCCCGACATGGAGCTCGCCTTCCTCGACGGTTGCCACATGGGCGCTCATGCCGCTCTTGCCCTTCGTGTCCGTGACTGCAAGACGTGCAGAGACGCCGGAAAGCGTGCCGGTATCGCCGACCTGGCCGCCCATCTCGGCGTAGAACGGCGTCCTGTCGAGCACGACCTCGACCTCGTCTCCTGCCTCGGCGCTCTTGACCTCTTCGCCGTCTGCGACGATAGCAAGGACCTTGGCGCCCTCGAGCTCATCGGAATCATAGCCCGTGAACTCCGTCTTCGGGAGACGGTCGGAAAGCGCCGTCCAGACGTTGTTGGCCTGGCCCCAGGCATCGCGGTTCGCGCTCTTGCGTGCGCGCTCCTTCTGGGCATCCATGGCAGCCTGGAAGGCGTCCATATCGACAGCATGGCCTGCGGTCTCGGAGATCTCGCGGGTGAGGTCGATCGGGAAGCCATACGTGTCGTGGAGCCTGAAGGCCACGTCTCCGGAAAGCTGCTCGCCCTCGCCGAGCTTTTCCATCTCGGAGGCAAGCATCGTCTCGCCTGCATCGAGCGTGCCACGGAAGCGCTCCTCCTCGGCAGCGATGATGCCGTCGATGAGGGCCTGGTTCTCGACGAGCTCAGGATAGACATCGCCCAGGATCTTCGTCACTTCATGCGCATACGTCGTGAGGAACGGGCCCTCGATGCCGAGCAGGCGTCCGTGATAGACAGCACGGCGCAGGAGCCTCCTCAGGACATAGCCACGGCCCTCGTTCGAAGGCAGGATGCCGTCGCCGATCATGAACGTGACAGCACGGGAGTGGTCTGCCAGGATGCGCAGGCTCTTGTCGGAGGCAAGGTGTGAGCTGCCTTTGTACTCGACGCCGGCAAGCTTCTCGCCGAGCGCGATGAGGGAGCGCATGACATCGCCCTCATAGTTCGAGCCCTTGTGCTGCATGATGGCAGCGATGCGCTCGAGGCCCATGCCGGTATCGATGTTGCGGTGCGGAAGGTCCGGCATCGAGCCGTCCTCCTGGCGGTCATACTGCGTGAAGACAAGGTTCCAGAACTCGAGATAGCGGTCGCCGTCGTCGCCCGGGCGCTCGCCCTCGAAGGCAGGGCCCTGGTCGAAGTAGATTTCGGAGCAGGGGCCGCAGGGGCCGGTCGGTCCTGCCGCCCAGAAGTTGTCCTCGGCACCGAGACGGGAGATGTGGTCATAGGGCACACCCTGGGCATGCCAGAGCTCGATGGCCT
This sequence comes from Olsenella sp. AGMB03486, assembly GCF_040884255.1. Classification (NCBI taxonomy): domain Bacteria; kingdom Bacillati; phylum Actinomycetota; class Coriobacteriia; order Coriobacteriales; family Atopobiaceae; genus Olsenella; species Olsenella sp. AGMB03486. The sequence goes on along the minus strand of NZ_JBEVTM010000006.1, from coordinate 80,078 downwards.
CGTCGTCGTCCTTGAAGACCGTCATGTAGAGACGGTCGGCAGGAAGGCCGAGGTGGTCTTCGCCCGTGATGAACTCATAGGCCCACTCGATGGCATCTGCCTTCGTGTAGCCGCCGAAGCTGAAGTTGCCGAGCATCTCGAAGAACGACAGGTGGCGTGCGTCGCCGATGTTGTCGATATCGTTCGTGCGCAGGCACTTCTGGCAGGAGCAGGCACCAATCTCCTTCATGGTCTTCGTGCCCTGGTAGTACTCCTTGAACTGGTTCATGCCGGCGTTTGCAAGGAGCAGCGAGGGATCGTCCGGGATGAGCGAGGAGGAGGGATAGAGCCTGCAGCCCTTGCTCTCGAAGAAGCGCAGGAAATCCTCGCGGATCTCCGCTGTTGTCATCGTCTTGTACTCAGCAGTACTCATGTGTCTCCAAACCTTTACCTGTTGTCGTTCCCGGCGGAATCTCCGGGGTTGTGTGCAGATGCGCTGCCGCCCGCATTGGAGCCTGCAGCGTTTGACGTGTTCTTCCCTTCGTGCGGAAGCTCCTGGACAAGCCTGGAGCTCTCGAAGAACCTGTCATCGTCCAGGGCGTCGAAGGATGGAACGATATTTCCTGCATCGTCCACGTACGGCCTGCCCTTGAAGATAGCCCCATCATAGGTGACAAGCTGGCGTCCGGTGCGCGACTCGAAGTAGTACACAAAGACACCCTTGATGGCAGCCGTGAGCGGCACGGCCAGAATCATGCCGAGGACGCCGCCTAAGGCCGAACCCATGATGATGCAGATGAGCGAGAGCACCGGATGCACCTGCACGGCAGACTGCATGACCAGAGGCGACAGGAGGTTGTCCGTCACGTTCTGGGCGATGACCATGACAATCAAGGTCTCAAGGGCAAGCAGCGGGCTCTGGAAGAGTCCGAGCACGACGGCAAATGCCGCCGAGACGAAGGGCCCCACGACCGGGATGAAATGCGCGACGCCCGTGATGACGCCGACAAGGCCCGCATAGGGGTAGCCGAAAAGAGCGAGGCCGGCGGTCGCGAGGACGCCATTTGCCAGCGAGGTAATGACCATGGAGCGCATATAGCCGCCCATGGAGCGCGACATGACCGCAAGCATGAGCGTGACGGAATGCTCGTGGCGCTCGCCGGCAATCGTTGCGAGCTCCCTCACCATGACCGGATAGTCCTTCGCGAACCAGTAGGCAAGCACGAGCCCCAGGAAGAATGTCACGATATTGTTCACGGTCGTCACGGCGTTCGTGATGACGCCGTTCGAGATCTTGTTCATGAGATCCTGCGAGACCGTGGAGCCAAGCGACGAGAGCGCAGAGACGCCCTGCGAGAGCATGTACTGGGCACCGGCGTTGTCGGTCGTCGTATAGCGGCTCATGAAATCGGTGATCTGGGCCTGGAGCTCCTGGATATAGGTCGGAATCGTCTGCAGCAGGTGCATGAGCTGCTGGATGAAGGGCGGCACCACGATGACGGCCAGGCCCACGAGTGCCGCTATCACGACAACGAGGGCGATGAAGGCAGCAAGGGCACGTCCTATCCCGTGGTCTTCGAGCCAGTTCGTGATGGGGCTGCAGATGAAGCCGAGGACGACGCCCACAAGCAGAAGCTCGAGGGCAGGGCCGATGAGGCCAAGCAGCCGCACGACAAGAACAAGCGCCACGCAGCACCCGATGATGGCAGCGCTTACGACAGCGACCTTGCGTGCGGTCGCATATGAGTTGTCCTTCGGAGCCACGGCCCTCCCCTGGTCGATTCGCCAGCTCATTGATGATAGCAGGTTAGGGGCGCTCTAGCGCATGACGCCGTCCGGATCGATCTTCTCCTGGATTTTCTTGAGTGTGCGGCGAAGGAGCCTCGAGACCTGTACCTGGGAGATGCCGAGCTTGTCTGCAATCTCGACCTGTGTGAGGCCATCGATGAAGCGCATGCGGATGACTTCCTGCTCGCGCGGAGAGAAGCCACGAATCGCATCCTCGATCACCATGCGGTCATCAGAGAACGCGAGGTTCTCGTCTTCGGAGGCATAGTGGTCGAGCACCGATGGCGCATCCTCATCGCCGTTCGAGCCGCCGGCCTCGAGAGGCACGGCGCTGTAGGCGCTCGAGGACTCCATGGCTTCGAGGACCTCGTCGACGGAGGTGCCCAGGCGCTCAGCAATCTCTTCGACGGAAGGCGAGCGCTGAAGCTCCTTCGTGAGCTCGTCGGTGGCCTGGTTCACCTTGGCAGAAAGCTCCTGCAGGCGCCTCGGCACGCGGACCGACCAGCCCTTGTCGCGGAAGTGGCGCTTGATCTCGCCCATGATCGTCGGCGTCGCATACGTCGTGAATTCGAGGCCTCGATTGGGATCGAAGCGATCGATAGCCTTGATGAGGCCGATCGTGCCGACCTGGATGAGGTCGTCGAGCGGTTCTCCCCTGTTCTTGAACTTCGAAGCGAGGAAGCGGACAAGGTTCAGATGGCTCACAATCAGCTGCTCGCGCGCCTCGGTGTCCCCTTCTTCCTTGTAGCGGCGGAAGAGCTCCCGGGTCCGGTCCTTGTCCCAGGCAAGCTTTCCGCGTGGTGTCCTCGAAGATACGCGGCGGCGTACCTTGGGGGCTGGATTATCTGTCGGCATTCTCTACCGTCCCAACGTGCTTCATGAGATAGAGCTCGTGCTTGTCGGCGTCGATCTCGTAATCGTCGCAGAGCGCAGCGAGCAGGAGGTCTGCATAGGCAATGGTCTCATCTTCCGATGCATCTGCATCGCCCAGGCTGTAGGTGATCTCGACCGTGCCATCGGAAAGGTCGAACGTGACAGCACAGCTCTCCGGCTTCGTCGCGCAGGCATACACGAAGCCTTCCTCGGCAGCCATGCGCAGATCTTCCACATCGTCCACGGAGAACGAGCAGACGACGCCGAGGTTGGCGGCGAGCATGCGTACCGACCTTGCAAAGCCCGCCTCAGGCGGGATATTCAGGGTTACATGCCTTTTCTGCATGGGAGTAGGTACCTACCTTCCTGTTTCCTTGTCAGCATCCTGGCTCTCCTGCACAGAAGGATACGTGACATAGCCCTTGTCGGAGGAAGCCTCCTTCGCATCTTCAGGCTCTGCTGCAGGAGCGCCCTCTTCGAGAGCATGCTCGCCTCTCGGCTTTGCGCCCAGAGCGGATGCAATGCGGGCACCAGCAGTTGCAGCTCCTGCTGCGACCTTTGCAACGCCCGCCGAAACCACATTCGTCGCATCTGCTGCCGTGCCGGACACCTCGGAGACATCGTCCAAGATGCCATTGATCTTGGCCAGGCTCTCGTTTGCGGAGTCGACCGCATCGCGTGCGCTCTCGAGGATTGGCTCGACCTGCTTTGCAGATGGCTGCAGGTCGTCCACCATGCCATCGGCCTTCGCGATGATGGGCTCGATCTCGTCGATTGCGTGGTTCGCCGAAGCCGTCACCTCGTCGATGGACTTGCGGGCCTTCCTGATGGTGATGGCAAGCTCCGCCACTGCCCAGATGCCTGCTGCCACAAGCACGGCCAGAAGCACGTCGGTAAGACTCATGCTGGCTCCCTTCCTCTCAGCGCACATACTCAAAGACTCGGCCTCCCCTGGAGGCATGCTCTTCTGGATTCTATCCGTTTTTGCCGGCCTTATGCGAAGCTGCATCCTGGCGATCGCGTCCTGTCTGCTCGATGCGCCATGATTCCCATCCCCTGCCGCTCGGCTGGAAGAAGCAGCCACGCTCGAGGCCATCCGGCAGATACTGCTGCTCGACCCAGCCAGAAGGATAGTCATGCGGATAGAGATAGGCCCCATAGGACTCGGACCCCGGACGGTGACGGTCGCGCAGATAGGACGGCACGGCACGTGCAGGGCCTTCCCGCACTTCCTTGAGCGCAGCATCGATTGCCGCCTCTGCTGCGTTGGACTTAGGGGCGAGCGCATTGTAGAGCGCGGCCTGGCAGAGGTTGATCCGGCATTCCGGATAGCCGATGACCTCAGCCGAGCGGAATGCTGCCTCCGCCACGCATATTGCCATCGGATCTGCATTGCCGATATCTTCCGAGGCGCAGATCAGGATGCGGCGCGCGATGAACTTCGGATCCTCCCCTGCATCGATCATGCGGGCTAGCCAAAAGACCGTGGCATCAGGGTCGGATCCCCTCATCGACTTGATGAAGGCGGAGATGATGTCGTAATGCTCGTCTCCCGACTTGTCGTAGCTCTGCCCATGGCGAGGATTGGCCTCCTCGACGAGTGCCCGTGTGATCTTCCAAGGGCCTTCGTCTGCCTTGCCTTCGCTTTCTTTGCCAGGCACAGGCGCTGCAAGCTGCGCTGCAAGCTCGAGCGACGTGAGGGCAGACCGCGCATCTCCGCCAGCAAGCGTCACAATCTCCGCTTCTGCATCCTCATCGAGCACATACTTCCCATCGAGACCCTGAGGCGCCGCAACCGCACGCTCGACGATCTGCTTGATATCGTCGTCGGACAGAAGAGAGAGCTCGACGACACGCGAGCGCGAAAGCAGGGCCGAGTTCACCTCGAAGTAGGGATTTTCTGTCGTTGCGCCGACAAGAACGACCGTGCGGTCCTCGACAGCATGGAGCAGCGCATCCTGCTGGCTCCTGCTGAAGCGGTGGATCTCGTCGACGAAGAGGATTGTGCGCTTCCCCTGCGCAAGCCAGCGGTGCTCGGCATCTGAAATCTCGCGCCTCAGGTCCTTCACGGTTCCCGTGACAGCCGAGACCTCGACGAACTCCGCGTGCGTCGTATGCGCGATGATGCGGGCAAGGGTGGTCTTTCCGGTCCCTGCTGGCCCATAGAGGATGACAGAGGTCAGCATATCGTGCTCGATTGCCGCGCGGAGCCACGAGCCAGGGCCTACCGCCTCCGTCTGGCCGACATAGTCCTCGAGCGTCTCAGGCCGCATGCGCACTGCAAGCGGTGCATGCTTCATGCGCGCCTCGCGTTCATAGGCACTGAACAGATTGTCCACGCCGCTATCCCTCCCATTCCCTGACAGGAAGCTTGTAGTCGAAGTAGCTGCGCTTCGGGAAGAGCCTTCTCGCTTCAGGGAAGAGCCGCTCGCAGGTTGCTATGAAGTAGTCGTCGGTCATCGCGCTGATGAAGTCTGCCACGGTCTGGTCAGGCGAGCTCTTCCAGTCATAGGTCCTGCCATAGTGCGCCAGATGCGCCTCGAGCGGGATGATGTGATGATGGAAGATCGCGCGGCTCTCGTCTCCCGAAGCGAGGCTTTCGAGCTCATGGTCATAGAGCGCTGAGAAGAGCTCCTGGATGTCCTCCGAGAAGTCGCCTGCCACCTCGTGCGTGCGGTAGATCTTCTCGTAGTTCTCCTCCTTCGCACGCGCGAGCTCCCGGAAGCCTTCCTCGCTCATCGAAATCTCAGGCTTTCCGAAGCTCTCGTTCACGATATCGGCGACGAAGGCCGAGAGCGCCCAGGCATTGTAGCCACCGCCAAGGCCATCCCTGAAGGCGTCCTCGCCGACAAGGCCGGCACGCACCGCATCCTGGCGGTCCTTGCCGACATAGGCAATGATGTCAGAGAGGCGCACGACGCACCCTTCCTTTGTCATTGGCCGCAGCGTCTTCACGAATGCTGGCCCTTCTGCCCAGCAGCGCTCGATCCTCCTGTCGAATTCTCCGAAATCCGCAAGACCGCTTGTCTTCAGATGCTGGTTCACGAACTCGCCGTTGTGGCAGAGGGCGCCGTCGAGCGTCTGGAGCGCGATGTTCCTGCCGTAGAGCACATCGAGGACGCGCACGCTCTGGACGTTGTGCATGAACCAGAGGCCGCTCCTCTCGTGGAAAACATCGTTCAGGAAGTGCTCGCCTGCATGCCCGAAGGGCGTATGCCCAAGATCGTGGCCCAAGGCCATGGCCTCGATCAGGTCGAGATTGAGCCCCAGGGCACGGCCGATATCACGGGCGACCCGGGCCACAAGCTGCACGTGGAGCCCGCGCCTCGTGAGATCGTCATTTGCTGCGAACGAGAACACCTGGGTCTTGCCGGACAGCCTGTTGTAGGCAGGCATATGGATGATCTTTTCCGTATCGCGCAGGAATGCCGGGCGCATGACGGACTCTTCGTCGGCAGCACGCGCGTCGCGCCTGAGCGCTGCCTCGTCGGGAGTTGCACCGTCTGCAAGCGCACCCGATGCAAGCAGAGCCTTCACGCCTGCTTCCACATCGGGCGAAAGCGTTCCTGCAAGGTGCGGAGCCAAAGGATTCAGGAGCCTGGCCATACGGTCCTCCTTCTGCTGTCTCGTCTCTTGTCAGGAATCAGTATAGATCAGCCAGCGATCAGACGTTCCCTCTCAGAAGAAGGCACTGCTCATCTGCAGGGCTCACCTCGAAGCCGAGCTCTGAATGGAGACGGAGCGACGGCTTGCTTTCGGGCGCTATGAGTGCCCAGGGCACCCTGCCTTCCGCAAGAAGACGGTTCACAAGCCTGCCTTCGAGGGCAGACGCCCAGCCGCGTCTGCGCCATTCCGGCTTCACTTCGAGAGGGCCGATCGAGCCATCCGCACGAAGCCCCACGACGCCGACCAGCTCGTCTCCATCGAAGCCGCCGAGAAGCGTGCCGCCTGAAAGGCTTTCGAGAATCTCCGCATCGGCACGTTCGCTCTTCCCATGGAGGAAGGCTGATACCTCATCTGCAGCATCCTTGCTGAGCGTCTCGATATGGTAGCGCTTGGCCACCTTGCAGCGGCGCCTTCCCTTGTAGACCGCGAGGTGGAGCGGCATCTTCTTCGTGAGTCCGAGCTCTTCTGCTGCAAAGGATGCAAGTTCTGGCTCGAGGAGCAGGAGGCGGTCTGCATGGCTCTGGAGTGCAAGCGCATCCTTCCCCTCTTCTGCATCAGGCGCAAAGAGGATCTCGGTCCCCTGGGCATTCCGTGCAAGGATCGAACCTTCCGAGACATGGAGAAAGGCAAGGCTGCCCCTTTTTGCCTGCTCCATGAGGGGGAAGGCACGGCGCGGCGCATGGGCAAGGATCTTCCCTGCTGCCGCGGCAAGCTCTTCCTCAGAACGCGTGTCAGGATGCGTCAGATACGCGAAGCGCCGACAGATCGTAGATTGGCTCTTCTCTCCTGGATGGTCGCATCCGTCGGCGAAGGCCCGAGGAGCCCTATCGGAGAGATGCGAGCCGTCCACAAGCTTCATGTATGGGTGGCGGGCACACTCCTCTTCGAGCACGGGGGCAACCTTTGCCATGCAGCTTCTCGGATGCGTCTGGTAGCGCTCCTCCCTATAGGGGAACGGCGTCAGGACATACGTCTCGGCATCCGGATAGCGCGCTGCGAGCGCTGAAAGGCTCGTGCGCACATCGAAGCGGAGCCTGCTTTCCGGGTACGCCTCATAGCGGTAGTTTGCACCGAGCTCGACAATGACCTGAGCGACGTCGAGGCCCTCGGGCAGCGTCTCGAAGAACTGCGGCTCGAAGACCTGGCCGCCGACGGACAGGTTCAGAAGGTCGAGGTTCTGAGAATCTGCCCACTGGGCCACCCAGGCATGCCGCGGATCTTCCGTGACGAAGCCCTGGGCTATCGAGTCGCCAATCACAAGGCACAAGGGGCGTGCCTCAATGGGCTCGAGCGTCGTGCCGTCGCCCCAGATCCTGCCCAGGCGCACGCCGCGAAGGCAGGGCAGCCATATCTCCACCTCATGCTCTGGCCCGAAACCCGGAAGGCGCTGCAGGTGCCAGGAAGGATGGAGCGTATCCTCATCGAGATACCAGCTGACGACCTCTCTGCCCTCTCCTGCCTCATGGAATGCAAGCTTCCGTCCATCGCAGGTGCAGGACACCCCGTCATGTGCTTTCCAGGCAGCAGGGTCTTTTCCGTCCACATCCTTGAGCACCGCCCGGGTGCCGGAAGGCTCCTCATCCCACACAAGCTCGAGCGCAATCTCGAGCGAGTTCGTGCGGAGACGCAGCACCATGCCTGCAGAGGTCTTTCCTATCTGCTTGTAGAGCCCTGGATGCCATGCCACGCAGCTGCCGAGCGCGCGCATGCCCGCCTCGCTCATGCGCCAGGGACGGGTGAGGCCCGCTGCCTCCTCTTCCGTACGGAGCGCTCCATGGAGGAAGCGCGCTGCCGGCGCCTCGATGAGGAGCCGGCGCGTATCCTCTGATGTGAGCATGTCTTTGAGACCCATGGAGCTGACCCCTCGTGCCGCGATATGGCGCAAATCTTACTATTGCTCCATCTTAGCGGGCTTTTCCGCCATCTGCAGCTTCGCGGACAGGACGGTAAGCCAAAAGCAGATCGGGGAGGCGCATCCGGGCATTTGCAGGGCTCGTCGAAGGCAGGGCATGGGCAGAGATGCCTGCTGCCTTCTCCACATAGCGCCGGTAGAGCGCATGTGCTCTCGTGCCCGTCGTGAAGACGCACCCGATCGAGGTGCCTGAAAGAAGCTTCGCTATATCGTTCGGCACGACGTCGGTGATGCTTGCATCAGAGGCACCCCGTATGCGGCAGCGATGGATCACGTCCCAGAGGGCGATATGGTGCACAGCACAGAAGGCAATGCGCTCCTCATTTGTGAGCGGCTCGTCCTCTTCCCAGAGCCCTGCCATGACAGGCCAGAAGCGGTTCTGCGGATTTGCATAGTACATGCCGGCTTCGCGGGACTTGGGGCTCGGAAGGCTCCCCAGGATGAGGACGCGGGCGTCTGCCGGCAGAATCGGTTCCAGAGGATGGACGATCGTCTCAGTCTCCATCAAGCACGTCCTCGTAGAACTCTTTCCGGTCATCGAGCCTCAGCATGCAGAGCCTGCCATGGTCAGGCACCGACCCTGCCCCGCAGTCGATAACAAGACGGTCGGCAACGCCGCCTGTCGCCTCCGTCGCGCCAAGCGAGAGCATCTGGCATCTGCCATCGTCGTTCAGGGCACTTCTGTCTGTCACATCGGCAAGCGTTTCTGCAAGCGCTGTCGGCGTATGTCCGCCGATGATGACGGGGCCTTCGCCCTTTGCATCGAGAAGGCCGGTCGGCCGGTCGAGATACCCTTCGCGGATCCAGACAAGGTCATCCGCATCCTGCGCCGCAAGCGCTGCGGAGATATGGTCCGCTGCATCGGCAGCGAGCTTCTCTGTCCGCAGGCCGGCATGCACGAGCACGTACGTCCTTCCGGCAACGGTCTTCACGATCCAGCGCGCCAGGCCTGCCGCCCAGTCGAGCAAATCGTGGCGTGCGTCCGCCTTCATCTTCATGAGCCCCCGGGCAGTTGGGACGCCGCCATTGATGGCCCAGTTCAGAAGCGCCTCCTGATCCTGCGGATTGTGGAAGAAGTCGAGCATGAGCTGCTCATGGTTGCCAAGAAGGACCGTCGCATTCGGCAGGTTCCGGCAGAGCTTCATGACCTCGACAGAGTCAGGTCCTCTGTCGACCATGTCGCCCAGGATGTAGATCTCGTCGTTTTCGGCAGGCGAGACCTTCTCGAGGAGGCGGTCGAGCGTCTTCAGTCTGCCATGTATGTCAGAGAGTGCATAGCATGCCATGTCCGCTCCTTCCACCGCGCGCCCGCGCCATCACTCTAGGGCTTCTGCGAGAGAAGTGGCAGCAATTCCAGGAACAAAGTCTGCCAATGGCTGAACAGGTGCGGCTAGCGCCTGAATGCAGCCCATGAACGGCAGGGAATATCCACATCTATGCAAGCTGCTTGTCGAGGTCGGCAAGCTCGTCCGGTATGTTCGAGAGGTCCCAGCCGAATGCCACAGCAACGGCACGCGCCTGGGCAAGCCTCAACTCGGACGTCTTGTCATCTCCGCGCCTCTCATAGAGCGAGGCGAGCTTGTCCAGCACGTAGGCAGCATATCCTGCAACCGTATCGCCGATGCCGGAGAGATCCATCATCGTGACGAGCGATTCAGGCGTCAGCATGAGCGCCGTCTCGGGATCGAGCTGCAGGAGGTCACCCACCGCATGCTCTGCCTCGTGGATCGATTTCAGGTCCTGGTGCGCTGCTGCGTGGAGCAGCGGGTCCGTGACGGCGTCGACGAACTGGGTGATGAGCATCATGATATAGTCGCGTTGCAGCATGAGTCGCTCCTATGCGTCGGTAGGCGGAATGAGTCCGAGGTGCTCGAAGGCCGCACGGGTCGCTTTCCTTCCCTGCGGGGTCCGGATCACCAGACCACACTGTAGCAAATACGGCTCGTAGACGTCCTCGATCGTCGAAGGATCTTCGCTGACGGCACTCGCGATCGTCGTGAGGCCGACCGGACGTCCGCGGAACGTGCTGCAGAGCGCTGTCAGGATCTTCACGTCCATCCAGTCGAGGCCGAGCTCGTCGATCTCGAAGAACGAGAGCGCCTCGCGGGCAACCTTTTCCGTAATCGTGCCATCGCTCTTCACCTGAGCATAGTCGCGCACGCGCTTCAGGAGCCTGTTCGCAAGGCGCGGCGTGCCACGGCTCCTCGACGCAATCTCCTGCGCGCCCTCCTCGTCGATCCCGACACCCAGGATGCCGGCAGAGCGTACAACAATCTTCGTGAGCTCAGGAATCGTGTAGTAGTCGAGACGGTAGGAGATGCCGAAGCGGTCGCGGAGAGGCCCTGTCAGAAGGCCGGTCCTCGTCGTTGCGCCGACAAGCGTGAACTTCGGGATATCGAGACGGATCGAACGGGCGGCAGGGCCCTTGCCGATCACGATATCGAGGAAGAAGTCCTCCATTGCAGGATAGAGGACCTCCTCCACCTGATGGTTGAGGCGGTGGATCTCGTCGACGAAGAGCACATCGCCTGGCTCGAGGTTCGTAAGTATTGCAGCAAGGTCGCCTGTGCGCTCGATCGCAGGGCCGCTCGTCGTATGCATCTTGGCACCCATCTCGTTTGCCAGGACATTCGCGAGCGTCGTCTTGCCGAGGCCCGGAGGGCCCGAGAAGATCACGTGGTCGAGCGGCTCGCCACGGCGCTTCGCCGCCTCGATGAGGACACGGAGATTGTCGCGCACACGCTCCTGGCCGATATAGTCATCGAGCGTGCGGGGCCTGAGCGTGCGGTCGACCTCGATATCGTCTTCCGTGAGCTCTCCCGAGACCTGGCGGGCATGTCCTGGCCGCGCCATGTCCTCGAAGAGATCGTCCTGCTTGGCCTGCCACATCCTAGATGCCACCTCCCAGACGCTTCAGCGCATAGCTGAGCGCTGCCTCGACGGACACAGCTCCCGCCTCGTCTGCGCCCTTGAGCGCAAGCTCTGCCTCCTTCGGGGTGAATCCCATGGAGAGAAGCGCCTGCGTAACCTCTTCAGAAGGAGACTCCACAAGCGGCAGAGGCGCACTCTTGCCAGCGGGAACCTCGGTGGCAGCCTTGCCGGCAAGGCCCATGAGGACAGGATCCTTCGCAAAGACGCCCTGGAGCTCCAGGATGAGGCGGTGCGCCGTCTTCTTGCCGACACCCGGCACGCGTGACATGCCCGCTGCATCGTCTGCTGCGACCACGGCATAGAGCTCTGCCGGCGTGAATGTCGAGAGAACGGAGAGCGCAAGGCGAGGCCCCACGCCTGCGACCTGGACCAGCCGGTCGAAGAGCGCGCGCTCCTCCTTCGTCGCGAATCCATAGAGCCGAACTGCATCCTGGGAGACAATCATGCGGGTCAGAAGCGTCACGCCCGCCTCCCCTGCCTGGGGAAGCGACGCTGCCGTGTTTGCCGATATGCCGAGCTCATAGCCGACACCGCCGACATCGAGCACAGCTGTCGTCGGCAGCACCTCCACGAGCGTTCCTGTCAGCTGCACGATCATCTTGAAGCCCTTTCCCGTGCCATCTTCTCGAGGCGGGCAGCCGTTGCTGCCGCCGTCTCCTCATGCTTCTCCCGGCGCCTCTGCTCCTTCTGGGCAATCTCCGCCTCGCGCACGAGCGCTGCCGTCCTCTGGTTGCCGTTCGCATAGCGGGAAATGTCCTGCGTGCGCCTCAGATTCCAGTGGCAGATGGCAGCAGCAAGCGCATCGGCGCAGTGGTCGGGGTGCGGGTCATGATCGAGCGCAAGCACCTGTCTCACCATGAATATCACCTGATGCTTGTCGGCGGCACCGGTGCCGACGACAGCCTGCTTGATCTGCATCGGCGTGTACTCGCCGACCTTGAGCCCCTTCTCTGCCGCAGCGACAAGTGCCGCTCCTCTTGCATGCGCTGTCGCTATGGCCGAGCGGCTGTTCTCTGCGAAGAAGATCTTCTCGATAGCAAGCTCGGTGGGCTCGAACTGGATGATTGCGTCGTTCACATCCTGGTAGATGCGGCCCAGCCTCTCGTGGAGCGGCTCATCTGCCCCCGTCTTGATGCAGCCATAGGCACGGGCACGGCAGACCGTGCCCCTTGTCTCAATGATGCCCCAGCCCGTATGCGCAAGGCCGGGATCGATGCCGATGATGACCATGGTAACCCCCGAACAACCGTTCTGACTCATACCATGGTAGCACAGACCGGCATGTTGCAGCACGCGGCACAGGAGCGCACAGAAGATATCAGTTCTCCGAGAACGGCTGTCCCCACGACGGGAAGCCGGGGCGGATCGTGAAGCCATCCTGCTCCGTGCCTTCCGGCATGCCCGGCACCTCCTTCGGACCCGGCGTGTTCGAGAGCTCGCGGATGAGCTCGAAAGCATCGGCGAGGGCATCTGAGTCCTGAGGCGGGACAGACCCTGCCTTCTGGCCCCGGAGCATGCGCTCGAGCTCGTGCACGATATCCTCGAGGTTCTCGGCTCCTCCCCCTTCGCGCTCATGGTCCACCCAGGCAACGCCGACGGGGGTCTCAAGCTCGGAAAGCGTGCAGTTCGAGACCTCGAAGCAGGGCGGAAGCATCTGGCGCGTGAGCGCAGCATCATGGAGGCGATGGAGCGCCGCCTTCACGAAAACAGCAGGATAGCCCTCATCGAGAAGCGCTGCCATATCATGCATATCCTCGATGCGTGCGGCAAGCATGCGGTCAAGCGCCTCGAGCCTGCCCTTGTCGGTCGCAGCGCTCTGGGAGATGCCGAAGATGTCAGGCACAGCGTATGCGCTGAGCATCTCGTCCGGAAATACCGGAGAGACACGCATCCTGTCCTCGGCCAGATCGAGGAGCTGGGATCTCCAGATGTCGCCGAAGGGTGCCCAGGCCTTGCCGGAGACGCCCATACGCTCCTCTCCGAGCGCCAGGCCTGTCTTGTCGTCTGGCACGAGCACAAGCGCATGCTCCTGGCGGGCAAGCTCCGCCAGGAAGGCTGCCTCGACACCCTTGAGGAGCAGAGGCGACTCCGTGGCCCAGGCACCCGGCTGCGGCACGGGCAGGCGGAAATCAGGCATCCTTGTCTCGATGTGGAGCCGGTCTGCAAGCTCTGCGGCAGCTGAGCTTCCGTCCACGACGAGGGCCTCGACCTTGCGGGGGCCCAAAGCATCGCAGGCAAGCGTAGCGAGAAGCCCTGAGGCAAGTCTTCCATCGAGCGCCAGCGCGACCTTGTCCTCCCCTTCTGCATGGACAAGATCGGCAAGTCCACGTACGAGAAGCTCCCAGAGCACATGGCTCTTCTCCCGGACGCCCGGATGAGGAAGCTCTGCCACAGGCGTCCTTTCAGCCTTGTCTTCCGTATCGAAGACAAGAAGGCTCTCCTCGAGAAGCGGTGCCTTCGCCTGGAGACGCCCCTCTGCATCGAGCACGAAGCTTCCGCCGGCAAAGAGCTGAGGCCCATAGCCGCCGACGGAGTCGGCGCAGGCAAGCCAGCAGCCGATCTCTTCTGCATCCTTTGCAAAGCGGTTCTCCGCAAGAGAGAGCGAAAGCGCCGAGTCGAGATCTCTGGCAACATAGCCATCCTGCGGAAGGTAGAGCAGGACATCGAGCGAGAAGTCGTAGTCGCGGTAGTCGTCGAGATCGTCGTAGGTGAAGGCGACGCCGATATGCGTGCCGTCGAGCTCGAACTCGGGAAGATCCGGTGCCGGCATGCTGCCTGCCTGGGGAAGCTGCCCCGAGCTGGCAAGCGCGCCCATCGATGCCGCCATGGCACCCATGCGCAGAGGCACAAGCTCCCCATCGTCTATCAGGAAGGCTTCGGCGGCAAGACCAGTGCCGGTTCCTGCCACGACCGGCACGATCGCAGCACAGGGAATATCGTCGGCCAGACGGCGCAGCGTCTCTGCCGCATCTCCCACATAGGCCTCGATATCGCTCTCCTCGACAGGAGAGGGGCCTGTCAGCACGGCATACGGAAAGACGACGAGGCGGGCACCTGCATCGGCTGCCTTCTTCGCGCTTTCGGCCATGCGCTTGGCCGTCACCTCAAAATCGCCTGCCACCGAAGACATCTGGGCTATGGCAATCTTCATGTGCACCATCCAAAGAAAAAAGGCCCGGGCGCCTTGCGCCCGAGCCCATACTGCTCGAAACAAAGGTCTTGCCAGAATAGTAGCGCTTAGAGCTCGCACTTCCAAAGGCCGTGGAGGTTGCAGTACTCGTAGACCGTCGCCGGGCCCTCTGCCACGGAAGCGAAGACCGTCTGCGGCTTCTCGCCCGGATGCAGGTGATGGATCTCGACACGGTCGCCCTGGGCAAGAGCGATCCACTGGATCGAGTGCTCCTCGAGCATCGGGTGCTCGACAGAGCCGACGGTGACCTTCACATCTGCGCCCTCACGTACTGCGACCGGAACATGCTTCTCGGTGGCAGCATCGGTGGAGCCAGCAACGAGCTTCTCCATCGGCTGGCCGCAGCACTGGGGTGTGCAGGCACCCTTATTGACGACAGCGACCAGGTTGCCGCACTTGTTGCAGCGATAGAACGTGACTTCACTCATGATGTATCCCCTCTCTTGTGGGACGTGACTTAGTCTCTTTGTTCCCGCCCTTCCGGGCGTTTAAACAGGAGTATATCCTATTTGCTACTAAGCTACTATCACTTTTCCGTCATGTCCAAGAAAATCTGAGACTTCCGCGAGAAGCACCATGTTGTGTGCATCGACCTTGCAGGGAAGCTCGAAGCAGAGCATGTCGCCTGTCGCTGCCTCCACCCTGAGCTCCACATGGTCGAGGCCGGGATAGCGGACAAGCATCGAGTCGAGCGTCTCCATGTGGCCGCGCGAGAGCATCGAGTTCGGCAGGTTCACTTCGAGCACCTTCGGACGGTTCGTCGCATCGTTCAGGATGAGCGGCTCTACGCTCTGGGCAATGACCTGGTCGCCTCTATCGGAGCGCTCGAGCTTGCCGCGCACCTGGATGAAGACATCGCCGACGGTCTCGCCTGTCTCCTCGTCGACCTCTCCTCGCAGGGCCTCTGCACACTCCTCGAAGAGCTTCGGGAAGATGACGATGGTGGTCTCTGCCTCCATGTCGGCAAGCGTCACGATCGCCATGGACTTGCCGGTCTTCGTCGTCTTCTTCTGCGCGGCTGTCACCATGCCGGCAAGGCGGATTGACTTGCCTTCCTCGACGAGGTAGCGCGTCGAGGTGGCGCCGGTATAGCTGTTCGTGACCTCTTCGGAGACTTCGAGGTCGGAAATCTTGTAGTCGCGTGCCTTCGAGAGCGCGTACTCGTACGGGCGCAGCGGATGGTCGGAGACATAGATGCCGAGGACTTCGTATTCCTGGGCAAGCTTCGTGCGGCGGTCCCACTCGATGCCATCAGGCGCCGGCACCTCATCCTCGAAGCCAGAGCCCTCAACCTCCGAGAACATGTCGAAGAACGAGGACTGGCCAGCGGCGCGGTCCCTCTGGCGCTTTGCGGCAGAGTCGATGATGTTCAAGGGATTGTTCTTGTCCACGAAGTGCATGAGCTGGCGCCTCGTGTAGCCCGTCGAGTCGAAGGCACCGCTCTTGATCAGCGCCTCGACGACGCGGCGGTTTGCCTGCGAGGAGTCGACACGGTCCACGAAGTCATGGAGCGTCTTGAAGGGGCCGCCCTTCTCGCGCTCTGCCATGATGGCCTCGCCGACCGACTCGCCGACGCCGCGGATGCCGGCAAAGCCGAAGCGGATGCCCTCATGCGTGGCCGTGAAGTCGCGGCCGGACTCGTTGATGTCAGGCGGCAGGATCTTGATGCCCTCATGCCTGCAGGAGTTCACGTAGTGGACGATCTTGTCCGTCTTGCCCATGTAGGACGTGAGGACCGATGCCATGTACTCGCGCGGGAAATGGGCCTTGAGCCAGGCAGTCTGCATGACGAGGATGGCATAGCCGGCAGAGTGGCTCTTGTTGAAGGCGTAGGAAGCGAACTCGAGGACATCGTCCCAGATGCGCTGGGCCGTCTCCTTCTTGTAGCCATTCGCGACAGCGCCGTTCATCCAGTGGTCGTAGATCGTCTCATCCGCGCCATTGCCTTCCCAGTGGAAGATCTGGCTCGTGAGCATCTTGATCTTCTTCTTGGCCACAGGCTTGCGGATACGGGAGTCGGACTCGCCTGGCGTGAAGCCGCACATCTTCATCGAGATCTGCATGACCTGCTCCTGGTAGACCATCGTGCCGTAGGTCTCGTCCAGGATGTCGGAGAGGCGGTCATCGTAGAAGACGACCGGCTCCTTGCCGTTCATGCGGTTGATGTAGCTTGTGACCATGCCGGCGCCGAGCGGGCCCGGGCGGTAGAGGGCGATGAGAGCGACGATCTGCTTGTACTCGCGCGGCTGCATGTTCTTGATCGTTGCTGTCATGCCGGCAGACTCGACCTGGAAGACGCCAGCTGTGCGGCCGTCGCCCATGAGCTTGTAGATGGCAGGATCGGAGAAGTCGATCTTGTCCACATCGATATCGACGCACTCTGCCCCCGGCTTGATCGTCTTCCTGACGGTCTCGGGCATCTTCTCGATATCTTCCTTTGTGGGATAGCTCGCGCGGATGTTCGCGAGCGCCTTGTTGATGACCGTGAGGGTACGAAGTCCCAGGAAGTCCATCTTGAGAAGGCCCATGTCTGCGACCGAGTGGCCCTCGTACTGCGTGATCGTGACGTTGCCCTTCGTATCGAGCTTCGTCGGGACGTGGTCCGTGACGGGGGTCGGTGCGATCAGCGTAGCGCAGGCATGGACGCCCTCGCCGCGCATGTAGCCCTCGAGCGACATGGCAGCATCGATGATGGCCTTTGCATCCGGGTCCTTGTTGTAGACCTCCTCGAAGTCGGGAGAGTACTGGTCAGGCTTCGCATCGTTCTTGTGGAGGGCATTCTTGAGCGTGAGCTTCGGGTCGTTCGAAAGCATCTTCGAGAGCTTCTGGCCCATGTAGACCGGGAAGCCCAGAACGCGGTTCGCATCGTTGATGGCCTGCTTCGCCTTGATCTGCGAATAGGTGATGACCTTGCAGACGCGGTCCTCGCCGTAGACGTCACGCACATGCTGCAGGACGTCCTGGAGGTGCTCATCGTCGAAGTCCATATCGATATCGGGCATCTCGGTACGCTGCGGGGACAGGAACCTCTCGAACATGAGGCCGTTCTCGAGCGGATCGAAGTTCGTGATGTTCATTGCGTAGGCGACGATAGCGCCAGCAGCAGAGCCACGGCCCGGTCCTACGCCGATGCCGTTGTCCTTTGCCCACTGGACATAGTCCTGG
Organism: Olsenella sp. AGMB03486; assembly: GCF_040884255.1. Classification (NCBI taxonomy): domain Bacteria; kingdom Bacillati; phylum Actinomycetota; class Coriobacteriia; order Coriobacteriales; family Atopobiaceae; genus Olsenella; species Olsenella sp. AGMB03486. The sequence goes on along the minus strand of NZ_JBEVTM010000006.1, from coordinate 62,574 downwards.
ACGATCAGGAAGTAGTTTGCGAAGCCCTTGCCGATGATGATGCCGGCCTCATGCTCGTAGCGGTCCTCGACGTTGATGCCGTTGATCGTCACGTTCTTCCAGTCCGGTCCATAGCGGCGGGCAAGGCCCTTCTCGCACTCGGCGCGGAAGCGCTCCTCTGCCGTCTCTCCCGGCTTGAGGCCTGGGAACTCCGGCAGGTACATCGAGCTCCAGTCGAGCTCGAAGTTGCACTTGTCGGCAATCTCGAGCGTCGTGTCGCATGCTTCAGGACACCAGGAGAAGAGCTCGCGCATCTCCTCCTCGGTCTTCATATAGAACTCCGTGCCCTCCATGCGCATGCGCGTCGTGTCGTTCACGGTCGTGTTCTTGCCGATGCAGGACAGGAGGTCCTGGGTCTTTGCATCCTCGCGGGTCAGGTAGTGGAAGTCGTTTGTGCAGACGACCTTGATGCCGAGCTCGTGGGCAATCTTCACGAGACGCTCGTCGAGCTTGCGGTCATCCCAGCCATTCCTGAACTTCAGGCCATGATCCTGGATCTCCATATAGAAGTCGTCGCCGAAGACGCGCTTGAATTCCTTGGCCCAATGCATTGCATCCTCGAACTCGCCGTCCAGGATCCTCTGCTGGATGATGCCCTGCACGCAGGCGCTCTGGCAGATGAGGCCCTCGTGGTACTCCTCGAGCATCCCGAGCGTCGTCCTCGGCTTGTAGTACATCATCTCGTGGCCTGCCGCCTTCGACATGCACTTGATGAGGTTGACATAGCCCGTCTCGTTCTTTGCGAGCAGGATCAGGTGGTAGCGGCGCTGCTTCGTGCCGCGCGGGATGCAGTCATCGGTGATGAAGTAGGCCTCGCAGCCGAAGATCGGCTTGATCTTGAGGCGCGGACGGTTCGCCTCGACCGCCTTCAGGTCATGGTCCGAGCTTTCCCAGACAGCGACATCGGAGGCCCACTGGGCGTGGACATCGTCGAAGTAGCCGACATCGGGAGAGGAGTTCTGGGGCTCGTCAAGCTCCCAGCCCTTCTTGAAGCATTCCATATCATGGCGCCACTGCTTCATGTTCTCCTGGGCGTCGTTGTAGGAGCGGCACTCGAGGTCGAGGTTCGGGATGCCGAACATGTAGCCATGGTCCGTGAGCGCCACAGCCGGCATATCGAGATCCACGGCCCTCTTCACCATGGCCGGTATGCGCGCCGCGCCGTCGAGAAGCGAGAAGTCCGAGTGGTTATGAAGATGTACGAACGCCATCTATCTCTCCTCATAGGAATTGCTGGAAGGCAGGAAGCCCTCCTTCCAGCATAGCAGAATGCTCTGGAACGTCTGTACTACCAAAGGGCCGGTGTGTGCTCTGCATCATAGTCGTACGCGACCACGAAGGGCTCACCAGGATGGCCTGCATCCTCGAGCTCCACACAGACGAAGCGGCAGGATACCTTCCCGAAGCCCTGATCCATGAGGACACGGGCATAGAGATCCGCCTGGAGGAAATGCCTCTGGAAGATCTCTTCGGACGTGAGCCCCACATCACCTGTCTTGTAGTCGACGAGGAACGCTTCGCTTCTGTCGTTCCAGGCCAGAAGGTCGAAGGCGCCTTCTGCATAGCGCCCAAGCTTCTCTTCATGTGCCTTCGAAAAGAACGGCACCTCCGCCTGGACATGGACATGGGAGAGCGCCTCATGCCTCACGGAAGAACCGCTCCAGCGTGAAAGCGCCTCTTCGAGCCTCGAAGCCGCCCTGGGACTGAGACGCCAGACCTGCTCCTGCGCTGCAATCCTTTCTGCATCCGGGAAAGAGCCCGTCTCTGCCATGCTCTGGGCAAGGAGATGGAAGGCAGAGCCGAGGTTTGTCGCCTTGTCCGCATCGGCGACGACAGGCGCCCCTTCCTGCATCGCATCGCGCTCGGCGCGGGTCGGGAGCACATGCCCTCCCCGCTTCGGCCGCGCCTCTCCCTCGAAGTCCGGCATGTCGACCATCTCAGCCATCTTCTCATGGACAGACGAGTAGGAGAAGATGCCCTCGCGCGAGGTCTGCATGCGGGTCTCTTCCGCCAGCACATCCCTGCTCTCCTCGAAGACCGCAAATGAGGTCTGCGGCTCCTCTTCGGGAGCGACAAGCAGGCGGGGGTCATCCGGAAGAGCGCCTTCGAGCTCGCCTAGCAATCCTCCGGCATCGAGCACCTTGACCTTCTGTCTTTCCACTTCCTGGGTTGCGAGCTTTGCCACATGCACGAGCGCAGGCTCCGTTCCGCCATACTCTATCCGGTGCTCGCCCGGCTCGGGCGTCACATCGCCGAAGAGCGCTCCCATCACCTTGGCAGCAAGCTCGTTCTGGGGCCTTGTGGCCTTGGTCGGCGTGCTCTTGCTTGCGCTCCTGACGGGTGCAATGCCCAGGATAAGAGCTTCCTCGGCACGCGTGAGCGCAACGTAGAGAAGGCGGGTCAGCTCTGCAGCATCGGCGGAAGTGTTCTCATCCCTCAGGTGCTCATACCACTCGCCGAGCGTCTCGGGGTTTTCTGGCACCTCTTGGGGCGGCGTATAGGAGAAGCCTTCGGGCGGGACGATGACAGCACGGCCACGGCCCGGGACGGAGCCCGAGCAGAAGGACTCCGCCATCGGGTTTGCCCAGCACTCTGCCACGGCGACAATCTTGAACTCGGCTCCCTTCGAGGCGTGCACGGTCATGATCCTCACGGCACCCTGTTTGCCTCCGGAAAGGGAAGCAGGCGGAATCTTCGAGACCTGGAGCCACCGGTCGTATTCCCAGGCTGCGCGGGAGCTTCCAAGCCCCAGATCCTCGACGAGCCCGCGGATATAGCGAAGTCCGGCAAGCACATTGGCACAGACTGCCTCGCCCTGGGCGCCCTGGGAGGAAAGCCGTGTGAGCCAGCCCGATTCCCGCACGACATAGGTGCAGGCATCTGCGATATTGTGGCGCTTCGCAATCTGGCGGGCACGCGCGAGGATCTCGTGGGCACGCGCGAGACGCGCCGTCGGCTCGTAGCCTCCTCTGAACTGCATGGTCACGAAGCCGTTCTCGATCGAGCGCTTCGTCGGGAGATCTGCCTTCTTCTGCGTCGTCGTAGCAAGCTGCACGAAATCATCTGCTGGGATGCCGAAGACCGCAGACGACAGGAGCGGGAAGAGGCCGCTTTCCGTATCCCGGCTGTTCGCAAGGTAGTGCAGGAGCGCCTGCAGGATGGCAGCCTCTGCCGTCTTCGTGAAGCCGGAACCTCCAGAGACGATGCAGGAGAGCCCTTCCCTGCGGATGGCATCGATGTAGTACGCTGCGTTCGTCATTCCTCTCAGAAGCAGCACCATGTCGCCCGGATTCGCACCGGCATCGGCCATCGCGCGGAACCGCTTCGCGATCATGGCCGCCTCGACGGCAGCCTGCGCCTTCGAAGGCCGCGAAGTATCCTCGCAGACCTCGATATCGATGCGGGGGATCCGAGGTGTATCGTAGGTGCCCGTATGCTCTTCTGCCGGGTCGAGATGCATGAAGTGGTCAAGGACTCCCTTCCTGCCTCCCTTGCCTCCGCAGACTGCATCCACAAACGAGAGGATGTCTCTGTGGCTGCGGTAGTTGATTGCAAGACGGATCTTCTCCTCGTCGGGAAGTCCCTTTCCCCTCCCATGGAAGACCGAGACATCGGCACCGCGAAAGCGGTAGATGGACTGCTGTGCGTCACCGACCGTAGCAAGATGGCGGGCACCTTCGCCCGAAAGCAGGCTGATCAAGCGAAGCTGCTTCTCATCTGTATCCTGGAACTCGTCGACCATCACAAGGCGGAAGCGGTTGGCATAGTCGCGCCGCACCTCCTCGTTCTCTTCGAGCGCCCGAAGCGCAAGCGTCACGAGGTCGTCATTGTCAAGCAGCGAATGTGCCTTCTTCTTTTCGAAGTAGCGCTCGTCCACCTTCTTCGCAAGAGCGATCAGGGTCTCGGTCGTGCTGCGGGACTGGGCAAGCAGGAGCTCCTCCTCGGCATGCTCCTTCGCATCCTTTGCGTCGTCGAGCATGGTCTTGTAGTTCTTGGACGATCCAGGCCACTGCACCTGGCCCAGAATCTCGAGAGTCTTCTCCGGTGTCCTTGCTCCTGGGGCCAGATTCTTGTATTCATCAAGCAGCTCCATTGTCGCTTTGACCTTATCGGAGCTCTTTGCCGAGAGCTTCACATCGCTGCTCAAGAGAGATCCGTAAGCAGAAATGAAGCGTTCCATCACCTCATTGGAATCTGCCGCTTCAGGCACGAAGAGGTCCTTGAAGCCGCCCGGCGCCGCAATGGCAGCCTGCCTCGCCGAGAGGACAAGGCCCATGATGCCGGTATAGCTGCCCGATTCATTCCGCGAGCCCAGCCTGTAGGCGGAGAGGAGTTCCTTCATGGCAGGATCTCCCGACTGCCGCTCCTCCCCCATGACTTCCTCGAGGGCTTCGTTCAGATATTGGTCTGTCTCGTTGCCAGAAGCGACGCGGAACGCTGGGTCGATGCCGAGATCCAGGGCATGGCGGGTCAGGATCCTCTTGCACATGCCGTGAATCGTAGATATCCAGGCAGAGTCGACCTCGAGCGCATGCTCGTTCATGCCGGAGCTCCTGAGCTTTGCACGCACACGCTCCTTGATCTCGCGGGCAGCGACATTCGTGAACGTAATCACGAGCGCCTGCGAGAGATCGTCGAGGAAGGGCTTGCCGTCCTTGCCCGACCCTGGCGCCAGGGCCCAGGCAATGCGCTGCGTCAGCGTGAACGTCTTGCCGGAACCGGCACCAGCCTCGACGAAGAGCGGCTCGTCGAGCTTCTTGACGATATGCCTCTGGTCGGGATTCAGTTTCGAGATATCGACCTTCGCCGTCATCCAAGCCTCTTTTCGCATCCAAGCACCGGGCAATACATGCACGCTTCGGCGTCGCACGGAGCCGCCTCGATATTTCCTGCCATGAGCTCCGCAATCTTCTGTCTGATAAGCTCCTCTGTCGCATCGAGCACGGCATCCATGCCCCGCCCATCCGTGCCGAAGCTCTCCTGGTCGCTCACGGTCATCGTCTCGAGCGTGCGCTTCGCGGGAGCATGCTTCCAGAAGATGCGGTCTGCGAGGTTTGCCGAGACCGCGCCAGAGACCGCATGGGGGTCCTGTGTCGAGAGATAGACAGCAGCCACCACCTTGAGATCCGGATGCCGGCGCCGCACGACCTGCCCATAGATGAGCGACTGCACACGCCTCGGCAGCACGAAGCCTGCACCCGACGCAGGCGCCCCGTTCGGGAAGACCGCATACTCCTTTGCGAAGCCTGTCGCAGACTTCTGCTTGTAGTCGATCACGCAGGCCAGGCCATGTCCGTCGACATCCACGCGGTCGATCGTGCCTGTGATATAGGCGCCAGCATACTCGACTGCATTGTCCCTGCTGCCGAAGTCCCACTCGAAGTGGCGCGGCTCGAAGCCATCGAAGAGCCCTGCCTCATACCCGATGAAGGTCTCGATATCGTGCCTGATCCGACGAATCGTCCCCAGGTCCGCTTCGGTATGCGGTATGAGCGGCTGCCGCTCATGCTTCCTGACATACTGGCTTTCAAGCCTCTCGTCGAAGATCTTGTCCGCAAGCGCAAGGGCAAAGTCCATGCGCTCGGGGTTGCGCTCCACATCGACGCGTGAATCTGGAAGAGAAGCCCAAGACACAGCTTTGAGATCCTCTTCGCTCATGCCCGCGCGCTCCAGCGCATCGTCGAGCATCTTTTTGTGCAGGCTCTCGAGCACGCCGTGGACGAACGTGCCGATCTCCATGCCGCTGAATCCGGCATCCTGGTTCTCGAGCTTGAGCCTTCTCAGGCTGAACCACTTGAGCGGGCACTCGAGATAGGTCTCGATCTGGGTGGCAGAAAGGAGCGGCTTGCCATCCAGCAGGTCGATCCTGCCAGGAGGCGGCACGACGATGGCATGCTTCGATGCCTCGCTGATTGTGCCTGCAGGCACAATCTCTTCTGCGGCGGCCTGCCTGGGGGCCCTGCCTTCAGGCATGGTCTCTTCCACGATATGCTGCTCGTCTGCAGACGAGGCACCGACTCCTGCTTCACGGGCACGGTCTTCCCAGAGTTTCCCCGCCTTGGCCTTCTTGCCGTCGTCAAATCCATAGACAGAGAGCAGCTCTGTCAGCATGACCGAAGGGTAGCTCTCCTTTGCGTCTGCATCGTTTCTGACGCGCTCCATCACAAGGAGATGGCGGGGTACCGAGAGGGCCGAGACGAACCGGGCACGTGCATCCTGCATGGGGTCGGGTGCCGGTTCGATGCCGCAGCGCTCGAGCAGAGCAGAGAGCACATCATCGCCGGTGCCGATGCTGCTTTCCTGCGATGTCTGTCCGCAGCAGATGAGGGCATCTGCCGAGCAGGGCTCCATGCCTGCCACCTCGGACTGAGACGCGATGCGCACCTGGGCAAGGGCGTCCTTCTCGCTCCAGGCAGGCCTCGTCACAAGCGCCTTCTCCCCCATGGCCTGCTTCATCAGGGCCACGACAAGCCTGAGCGATACCGGATGCTCTGCCTTCGGGTCAGCCGAGATGCCAAGCTCCTTCAAGGTCCCCGCAAGCGAGAGGATGCCTTCGAGCGTGCCTGCCTCGAAAGTGTCGGAAAGCGTGTCGGAGAGCCTCTCCGTGCGTATGCTGATGTCCCGGTCTTCATCCACGAAAAGATCGTCAGGCGTCTCGATACCTGCGATATAGGGCGTGAGCAGCCTCTGTGCTGCCGTGCCAATGCGGCCGCGCAGAAGCTCCTGAGTGGCACGGGCGCAGGAAGCGCCGACCTCGCGCTCGTTCTGGAGCGTCGTGAGCACGCCTTCCGGTACAAGGAGCCTGTCAGACCTCCACTTTGCGTCGAGCGTCTGTGCCTTCCCCGTCGTGATGTGGCTGATATCGGAGAGCAGGAAATCCGTGAGGCCCCGGGGCGGCCACCAGGACATGTCGCCGAGGCGAATGCGCTCCGTCCCATCCTCGAGCGTCTCAGGCTCGGGCCACGTCTCTGCAAGCTCGGCGAGCTCTGCTACCGTCTCCGCATAGGAGATGAAGGCATGTCCCGCCTCGGTCTTCGCAAGAGGGCGCTCAAGCCTGGCCGAGACGGCGATATGGCGGCAAGCAAGCTTCGGCGCAAGCTCACGCCAGGCACGCTCGGGATCGGGCGCGGAAACGACAATCTTCTTCTCGCCTGCATCAGCAAGACGGCAGATCGTTGCAGCCAGATGCTCTGCCTCGGCCAGGGGCCCTTCCGGCTCGGCCAGAAAGATAGCGCCGGTGCCATGCATCGTCTCTGCCTCCGTGAAGAGGGCGCGTCTGAGCTTCGAGAGCTCCTCGGCTCGTGCCGTGGACTCCGGTGCTTCGGACTCCTGCTCCTCGCATGCGACATGATTGTCGCCCGCAAGGGCAAGAAGCTCTTCCTCGAGGCTCCTGAGCCCGCGGTCTGCCTCCGCATTGCGCTCGGTGCCAATGAACCAGACGTCGGATACACCTGCAGCTGCCGCCAGAAGCTCGCGCTGGCTGCGTCCCAGCTTCGAGATGCCGCTCACGACGAGCGTGGGCACCTGTGCCCCTGCACGCTCCATCGCAGGGACGATCTCGGCTGAAGCCTCTGCAGGCTCTATATAGCCAAGCGCATGGATCATGTCTGCGTAGGCGCCGACAAGCCCTATTGCAGAGGCTTCGGCAGCCGTAAGGCCATACTGCTTTGCCCGGAATTCATCGACCTTGCTGTTCGGCATGAGCGGAAGCCAGGGCAGCGCCTCTTCTGCCAAAGACGAGAGCAGGCGCAGCATGCCCGGAAGCGGCTCTGCCTGGCCAGCATCGAGGAGCACCTGCTCGATTGCGATCGTGCGGACCGGCTTCTCGACGAGGTGTCTGCCGTCTCCCCACACATCCCAGCGCTCCTTGATCCACGCGGAGAGCGTCGTGACCGAGATGCCGAAAAGGACTGGGTCGGAAAGGCCTGCAAGCTGCTTCTGCGCTGCAATCTGTGCCTCGAATGAGGGCACGACAAGGACAGCTGCGCCCTTGCTGCTGGCCTCGCGAAGCGCTGCCACGACATCTGCCGACACGACGCCCTCTGCGTGCGTATGCACGATATGCATTCCCATTGCTGCTCCTTGCTTCCGGTGTCTCCATCTATGGTAGCGCGCGGAGGCGACAGCAATGCCTGGCCTAGGCGAACCCCTTGCCCTTGAGGCGTCCCAGCACGAGCCTATAGCCCCCTTCAGGGCCATTGAGGCATTTCGAGACCCTGCTCACGGTCGTCGACGAGGCGCCCGTCGCCTCAGACACGGCGGTATACGACGATCCGGAATCCAGAAGGCGCGCCATCTCGAGGCGCTGGGCAAGATCCTGGATCTCGCGCTTGCTCAGAAGGTCGAGAAGGAACGCACGTGCCTCGTCAGGAGTCTCGAGCAGGCAGAATGCCTCCATGAGACGTTCGGTCTCCCCTGCTCTTCCCATATCGGTGCCCATGTCTCTCCCTCCGGACGACGTCCGTCTACTTTAGCACACTAAAGTAGCAGCTGTGAAGAAAGGATGGGAAGAGCTCTGAGGAAGCGAAACAGGAAAGCGCTTCAGAAGACAGGCAGCCTTCTCGGGTAGACTCGAGGAAAGAGGAAAGGAGCGTCTTCCATGCGTTTTCTCAAGAGCTGGTTCGTCTGTGCCCTTGCCATCGCCCTTGCCATCTATCTCGTGCCCGACATCGTGCCTCTGGGCGATACCGTGAAGAGCGCCATCTTCGCAGCGCTCGCGCTCGCCCTCGTGAACGCGACGATCAAGCCCATCATGAAGGTGCTGTCGCTGCCCCTGACGATAATCTCGCTCGGCGTGTTCTCGCTTGTCGTGAACGCCGTCGCGCTCGAGATTGCAAGCTGGCTCTCAGTCTCGGTCTTCGGCCTTGGCATCTATTGCACGAGCTTCGGCGCTGCCTTCTGGGGCGCCCTCGTGATCTCTGTCGTCTCTGCCATCCTGAATGCCGTCATCGCGTAGACGTCCCTGTGGCAGCTGCGAGGCAAGCTTTGCAGCGTTCAAGGCGGCTGTCTCCACAGCACGGCTTGCGGCGTGGCGGGCATAGGACATCGTGTTTGTGACCGTCGATGCCACAAGCTTCATGATGGCATCCTTCGTGGCAGGGCTCGACCCGGCCAGTGCCTGCACGACCTTCTGGATGCCATCAGGCGTCGCCGTCACTTCATCCAAAGTCTCAGCTCCTCCTGCAGCAAGCACGCGGAAGAGCTCCTCCGTGAAGGAGCGGCGCTGGTCTTTCGGGACCGAAGCGATCCAGTCCGCAAATATCTGGTTCGTGACCTTGCATTGGGGCAGAAGGTCTTCTGCTGCGACCATGCCTGAAGGCCCCATCTCCCAGGAGGTCGGATCGTGCTGGAGGGCGCCCTGCGCCGTGCTCTTCACATAGATGCGCGGCTCCTCGGGTCTGTCGAAGAGCTCGCCCACGATGGAGTAGGTCGGCTGAATCCGCAGGAACCGGTGTCCGAGCACATCCCAGGCGCTCTTCGGCGAGACCTCTGCATCCATGCCGGGGCCATCGTTGCTCCAGCAGAAGAGGACTTCAGGCGCAAGGTCGGATGGCAGCATCGATGCGGCATAGGAAGCCAGGTTCCCGCCCTTCGAGTGACCGCCCACATAGAGGCGCCTGCCCTCCTTCTGGGCCCTTCTCGCCATGCGCGCAAGATATTCTGCAGAGATCTCCTGCGCTTCCGTGACAGTGAAGCTCAGCATGAAGTCCTCCTGCCACCCCACAAGCGTCGAGTCCGTGCCGCGGAAGGACACATAGCTCTCGTGCGGCGTGACATCGATCGTGACCGCCGATGCCTGGACCAAGCGCTCCGGCACGAAGACATCGACCATATCGTGGAGGGCAAGAGGCCCGAAGCGGCGGGATTCTGCCAGGAGCTCGAGCGTCTCAGCCGTGATGTTTGCCATCGACCGCACATAGGGCGAGATGTCACCGCCCGACGCTGCAAGAAGGCCGCGGAGGGCATCATGCACAGAAGCAGAGCCAGACTCCCCCTCCTTCGGCACGAACGAGGCAAGGTCGAGGTAGGAGATGCAGGAGCAGATGACATTGTCGCAGTCGTTGAAGGGACGCTCCGCAAAGGAGAGGTCTCCCCGCCACAGAAGATAGTCATCGATCGTCCCCATAGCTCCCCCATCCGCATCCGGTGCTTCAGAGCATCGTAGCAGAAGAAAGCGCCCCTCCGGAAATTCCGGAAGGGCGCACATGCAGCATTTCGGTTTCCGGCTGAATCCTTATGCCATGATCTTGCGGAACATGTCCTTGACCTGCTCCGGCGTGGCCTCGCGCGGGTTGCCCGGATAGCAGGCATCGGCGAGGGCATCCTTTGCGAGCTGGTCGAGGTCCTCCTCGACGAGGCCCTTGCACGTCTTCGGGATGCTGACATCCTCGGAGAGCTTGCGGACAGCGGCGATGGCGGCATCTGCTGCCTCGTCGTCCGTCATCCCCTTGGTGTCGACGCCCATAGCGACAGCGACCTCAGCGAGGCGCTTCGTGACGACCGGCTTGTTGAACTCCATCGCGATCGGGAGCAGCATTGCGCAGGCGACGCCGTGCGGCGTGTCATAGTGCGCAGAGAGCGTGTGTGCCATCGAGTGGTCGATGCCGAGTCCGACGTTGGAGAAGCCCATGCCAGCGATGTACTGGCCAAGCGCCATGCCCTCGCGGCCGGATGCGGGCTTGCCGCTCTTGGCCTCGGCGTAGGCATCGCGGAGGTTCTGGGAGATGAGCTGGATGGCCTTGTAGTGGAACATGTCGGAGAGCTCCCAGGCGCCCTTCGTCGTGTAGCCTTCGATAGCATGGGTGAGTGCGTCCATGCCCGTGGCAGCCGTGAGGCCTGCCGGCATCGAAGCCATCATCTCGGGGTCGACGACAGCGACCTCAGGGATATCGTTCGTGTCGACGCAGACGAACTTGCGGACCTTCTCCGGGTCGGTGATCACGTAGTTGATCGTGACCTCGGCCGCTGTGCCTGCCGTCGTCGGGACAGCAATCGTGAACACGGCATGCTTCTTCGTCGGAGCGACGCCCTCGAGGGAGCGGACATCGGCGAACTCAGGGTTCTCGACGATGACGCCGATGGCCTTGGCGGTATCCATAGAGGAGCCGCCGCCGATCGTGACGATCATGTCAGCGCCGGATGCCTTGAAGGCGGCAACGCCGTCCTGGACGTTCTGGATGGTCGGGTTCGGCTTGATTTCGGAATAGAGGCTCCAGGGAATCTTGGCCTCATCGAGCAGGTCGGTGACCTTGGAGGTCACGCCGAACTTCACGAGGTCGGGGTCGGAGCAGACGAAGGCCTTCTTGTAGCCGCGACGGGAAATCTCGCCCGGAATCTCCTTGATAGCGCCAGCGCCGTGATAGGAGATGGTGTTGAGCACGAAACGATTGACCATGAAACAGTCCTTTCCAAGCTGCCGTGTACAGGGTCAGACCAATCGTGCCCCAAATCGCGTACATGAGAATTCGCAATATTGCGCATATTCTGTTCCCGCATTCTGAACGCAGATGCGGCTTTCTGGGCATTTCCTGTCCAGATGCTGCGATTCACGAGATTGGAATCGCCGAAATATCGAAAATGCCGCCGCTCGCCCATCGGCGAACGGCGGCCCCAGCTGCTATCGGGAAATATGCTATGCGAACATGAGATCTTCGAAGGAATAGAAGCCAGGCTCCTTTGCAAGGAGCTTCTCCGCTGCAGCAAGCGCACCCTCTGCGAAGATCTGGCGGCTCTGGGCACGATGCGTGAGCACGAGCTCTTCGTCCGTGCCGAAGAAGTGCACCTCGTGGGTACCGGCCACGGTGCCGCCACGAAGGCTATGGACACCGATCTCACGTTGAGGTCTCTCGCCCACGATGCCTTCGCGCCCATAGACAAGCGAGCACGCGCCTTCAGGGTCTGCCGCTTCGATGAGCATCTTCGCCGTTCCGGACGGAGCATCGACCTTCTTCTTGTGGTGCGTCTCCTCTATCTCGATATCCCAGCCAGGAAGCGCACTCGCTGCCTCAGCGACAAGGCGGCGGAGCACGGCGACACCCAGAGAGTAGTTGCCTGAATGGACGACCGGGACAGACTTCCCGAGCTCCTCGAGAAGCGAGAGCTCCTGCTCCCCCAGCCCCGTCGTGCCCGAGACGACGGCACAGCCGCAGTTCCTGGCATAGGTGCAGAGATCGGCTGTGAGCGCCGGTGCAGAGAAGTCGATCGCGACATCGGCGAGAGGCAGGCTATCGGGCAGGTCTTCCCTGTTTTCGAAGCCGACCTTGCCCACGAGCTCGAATCCTTCACGCTCGGCAATGAGGCCTTCGAGCACGGTACCCATGCGCCCCGTGCCGATCAGTACTGCCTTAGCCAAGAAGACCCACTCCCTCCATCGCACGGCGAAGCCTTGCATGGTCTTCGTCTGTCATCGGCCAGAGCGGCAGGCGGTAGTTCGCCTGGAGCAGCCCCATGTCTGCCATGGCCTGCTTCACGGGAATCGGGTTCACTTCGCAGAACAGGGCATGGATGAGGTCGAGGCAGGCAAGCTGGGTCTTCCTGGCCTCCTCGATGTTGCCGGCAAGGTAGTTCTTGCACATCTCGTGCACTTCCTTGGGCATGACGTTGGCCCAGACGGAGATGACGCCGCGGGCACCGAGGCTCATGAGCGGCAGGACCATATCGTCGTTGCCGGAGAACATGCCGAAGTCAGGTCCCAGGCAGTGTGCGATCTCGGTCGCATAGCCGATGGAGCCCGACGCCTCCTTGATAGCAAGGGCACGCGGATGCTTCGAGAGGCGCTCGAGGTTCTTCACGCTGATGGAGCAGCCGGTACGGGAGGGCACATTGTAGAGGATGGCCGGCACATCGATTGCATCGAGCACGGTCTTGAAGTGCTGGTAGATGCCTTCTTTATTCGACTTGTTGTAGTACGGGGTGATGACGAGGAGGCCATCGACGCCGACCTTCTCGAGCTCGAGCGACTTGTTGTAGCTCTCGCGCGTGCAGTTCGATCCTGCGCCGCCGAAGATAGGCACCGCACCTCCGACATGCTCGACCGCGAACTTCGCGACGGCGATATCCTCTGCGTCTGTCATGGTCGCCGACTCGCCCGAGGTGCCGAGCACGAGGATGCCATCCGTCCCATTCGTGACCTGGAATTCGAGAATCTTGTCGAGCGAAGCGTAATCGATGGAGCCGTCCTCATTGAACGGCGTGACAAGAGCGACGATGGAGCCGGTGAGCTTCTGAAGATCCATGCGGTCTTCCTTTCCATAAATCCTGCCCAATACAGCAATCGCCAGCAAAGAGCACTTTGCTGGCGACCTCGGCCACATGACATAGCGCTCCTGCAGGCATTCCCGCAGACAGTCCCCGCCGTATTCCCGCGGGGCCCACCCCTTCGACATGCCTGCCGAGGAGGTTCGGCGGATTCCGCCTCCGCCCAAGGTCTTTGCCTGCCGGCTCGCCTGGGCATCATCTGTCCGCGCCTCTACCTTGAGCGCATGGTAGCACGGAGAATGGCGCTGAAAAAGGGATGCACCCTATCGGAAATAGGGATGAAACGTAGATGGTCCATGCACCTTGGGCACACCGAAAGCACGTTTGCCGAAACAAAGTGCCAAATAATGCACTCACTGCAAAAAACACGGTTTTCGTTCAATATCTCTGCCCTATTATGATACGGAGTTCCAAATGGCACTCTGCCCAGTTTCCGCTAAAGAGGTTTACATGAGATACAGCGGCACGTCTTCCATCGAATCGGTTGCTTCCAAGGTCCTGCATGCTGATGAACTGTCTGCAAAGGCAGAAGCACTGCGCGCAGACCAAGCAGAGAATGCGCCTTCCGAAGACAGCGGAGCCAAAGCGGCAAAGGCCTGCCTCGAGACATTCGAGAGCCTCTACCGCATCTCGATACCGCTGCTGCGCTGCCTTTCGCAGGGCAATGCGACCGTGCTCCTCTATCTCGACACCCATAAGCATGACACCTCTGCTGTCCGCATCGCAGAAGAGGTCGGCCTCACGCGCCCCCGCATCACGCAGATCATCGACGACCTCGAAGAGCAGGGGCTCGCAAAGCGTGTGAAGGATCCGCATGATGCCCGCAAGATCAGGGTCACGATCACGCGCAAGGGCAAGAAGCTCGTTGCCGGTACGCGCCAGAGCTTCCAGAAGATCATCGAGGACTATGGAGCGGTCATCGGCCAGGACCAGCTCGAAGAGCTCACCGGCATCCTGAACGAGACCTATGCGCTTTTGCAGGAGCTTGGACAGGTAGACGCCTAGGCTAACTGGCAGAAAAGCTTCCCTCTGCTACGATGGGGCCGACCAGTGGGAACCGGACCGGAAGGCAGATATGGACGCGAAGCTCACCGCCCTTGCAAAGGCATATGCACGCACTGTCTACGACGAGGAGATCATGCTGACAAGCGCCCTCGCCTCGCTTCCTGCCCCCTCCCACCATGAAGGCAGGCGTGCCCAGTTCGTCTGCAACTGGTTCCATGCAAACGGCGCGCCCCAGGCCTACATCGATTCCCAGAAAAACGTTATCGTGCCCATCGCCACCCGCCACAAGGATGGCTCGCCTCGTGACCTTGCGGTCTTTGCTGCGCACACCGATGTCGTGTTCCCTGACCGCGATTCCTTCCACCCCGAGGTGGATGGAAAGAAGATCATGGCGCCAGGCATCGGCGATGACACGGCCTGCCTTGCCGGGCTCCTTCTTGCGGCACGCTACCTCATCCGCCATCCCGAGATTGCAGAGCATCTCGACTGCGGCATCCTCGTCGTCGCGAATTCCTGCGAGGAGGGCCTCGGCAACCTCGATGGCACCCGCCAGGTTTTCGAGAAGCTCGGCCACCGCATCCACGAATACATCTCATTCGACCGCTACATGCCCCAGTGCTGCTCTGTCGCCGTGGGATCGCGCCGCTTCCGCATCAGCTGCCATACGCAGGGCGGACACTCCTGGGCAGATTTCGGAACGCCGAATGCGCTCGAGCGCCTCTGTGCGCTCACAGAGCGCCTCTATGCGCTCGAGCTTCCGAAGGATCCGCGCACGACGATGAACATCGGCAGGATGGAAGGCGGCACGACCGTGAATTCCATCGCCGAGGATGCGTCGCTTCTCTTCGAGTTCCGTTCGACCGACGAGAGCGTGCTCGCAGAGCTCGAGCAGAAGCTCCGCGAGATCGTCGCCTCATTTGCCGTGCCTGGCTGCACGATGGACATCTCCCCCATCGGCAGCCGCCCCGGCAACGGCGATATCCCGGAGGAGGATGAGGAAGAGCTCACGCACGCCTGCCTCGATGCGCTGAGAGAGATTGCAGGAGCTGCACCCGATACCTCCCCTGCCTCGACCGATGCGAACATCCCGCTCTCCATGGGAATCCCTGCTACCTCGGTCGGCACGATCGTCGGCGGCGGTGCCCATACGCGCGAGGAATGGATCGATGCGACGAGCCTGCCGAAGGGCTTGGCCGTCACGCTTGCCCTGATGCTCCGCCATGTCTCAACCGATGCGCTTGCAGCAGAGGAGAAGAAGGAAGCCTAGCGCTCCATCTCTTATATATGTCTTCAGACTTGACGGGGGCCCCGGACGAAATCACGGGACCCCCACTTTCCGGGCTCTTGGCAGAACCTCTGAGGTGCCGAGTACACCTCCTTGTCCTGTCTGCCCTTGCGCACTCATATGATGCCCGCATAAAGCGTTCCAAATCTTGCGCCCGCGTGAACGGCCACATTCGGCCGCAGACGGTCGATTTCCCGCTTCCATCTGTTTTGTTCGTGGCCGGCTCATGGACAAGCCGTGAACTCCATGAAAAGGGGCTGCCCCGAAGAGCAGCCCCTCGATGAGCTCCTGTCCTGAGAGCTAGCCGAGCTTTTCCCTCAGCATCTCGTTGAAGCGCTTCGGGTTGCCCTTGCCCTTCGATGCCTTCATGCACTGGCCGACAAGGTATCCCAGGACCTTCTTGTTGCCACCCTGATACTGTGCGACCTGGTCCGTGCAGCGCGAAAGCACCTCGTCGACGATGGGCTCAAGAGCGCCCGCATCGGAGACCTGGCGCATGCCGCGCTCGTCGACGACAGCTGCCGGATCCTTGTCCGTTCCATCGACCGCATCGAGCACTTCGCGTGCCTGTGCGAACGTGATTGCATCTTCTGCCAGAAGCTTAGAGAGGCTCTGGACCTGGGCAGGCTTCACGTCAGCATGCCCTGGCACGAGGTTCACCATCACATTCGCGACCGTGGGGACCGTCTTCTTGTCGGCGCCGTCAAGCGCCTCCTCGAAGAACTTCGAGACATCCGGGTCTCCTGCAAGCTGCGCGGCGTCAGCATGCTTGAGACCGTAGTCACGCTCGTAGCGTGCACACTTCTCATCCGGCAGCTCCGGGATGCGCGAGCGGCAGTCGTCGATGAAGTCGTCGGTAAGGTCGAAGGGTGCCAGGTCGGGGTCGGGCATGAGGCGATAGTCGTCTGCCGTCTCCTTGACGCGCATGACGACAGTACGGCGCTTGGAGGGCTCCCAGTGGCGGGTCTCCTGATAGATGATGCCGCCCTCCTCGAGCACCTCTGCCTGGCGGCGGATCTCGTACTCGAGTGCATCGTGGAGGCTCTTGAACGAGTTGATGTTCTTCATCTCGGTCTTCGTGCCGAGCTTCGTCTCTCCGCGGCGCCTGAGGGAGATGTTGCCGTCGCAGCGCATGGAGCCGGACTCGAGCGAGCAGTCGGAGATGCCGAGCGTGCGGAACGTCTGCTGGAGCTTCTCCATGAAGAGGCGGGCCTCTTCAGGAGTCCTGAGGTCGGGCTCCGTGACAAGCTCGATCAGGGGCGTGCCGCAGCGGTTGTAGTCGACGAATGACTCGGCAGCACCCGTGATGCGGCCTTCCTCGCCGCCCGAGTGCACCATCTTTGCAGCATCCTCTTCCATGTGGATACGCAAGATCCTGATCGGTGCCGTATAGGAGCCGTCCTCGACGCGCTCGATCGGTGTGCCGTCAGCTGCCATATCCTCCCAGGCAGGGCGCTCCTTCGCGCCTGCTCCGTCGACGGTGAGGTCGAGATGTCCATGCATGCAGAAGGCAACCGGGCCCTGCGTCGTCTGGTAGTTCTTTGCCATGTCTGGATAGAAGTAGTGCTTGCGGTAGAACATCGAGTGCTTCATGATCTGGCAGTTCGTCGCAAGGCCGGCCATGACAATGGACTGGATGGCCTTCTTGTTCGGGACCGGCAGGGCGCCGGGCATGCCGAGGCAGACCGGGCACACATTCGTGTTGGGCGGATCGTTGTGCGAGAGGCGGCAGTTGCAGAACATCTTCGTATCGAGCGTCGTGAGCTCCGTGTGGACCTCGAGGCCGATCACGGCCTCCCAGTCCTTGAGCACCTCTTCGAGCGTCATCATCTGAGCTCGCCTCCCTTCCCGGCAAATGCAGGCGCGACGGTGCCTTCAGCCGTGAAGGCGCGCTCGATCGCGCGTGCAAACTGCAGGAGCCTTCTGTCGGAGAAGGCAGGTCCCTGGAGCTGTGCCGAGACCGGAAGCTTCGATTCTGCGCCGAGTCCGAGCGGCACGGAGATGCCGCCATTTCCGGCAATGTTGTTCGAAATCGTGAACATGTCGGAGGCATACATCTCGGTCGGATCGCTCATCTCGCCGAAGCGGAAGGCCGTGCGGGGTGCCGCCGGCATGAGTATCACGTCGCACTTCTTGTAGGCGTTGACATAGTCCTGGGTGATGAGCGTGCGTACCTGCTGCGCCGGATAGTAGTACTTGTCGTAGACGCCCGAAGCAAGGAGGTAGGCACCGAGCATCTGGCGCCTCTTCGCTTCCTCCCCGAAGCCATGGCTCCTGCTCTTGGCTGTCTGCTCGGCAAGCGTTGCACAGTCCGGCTCCTGGTAGCCATAGCGGACGCCGTCGAAGCGGGCAAGGTTCGAGAATGCCTCGCAGGGGGCGATCACGTAGTAGGCGGCAATGGCGGAGCGGATGTTCGGAAGATCGACCTCGACGACAGAGGCACCCTGGTCCTTGAGCGCTGCGATGGCACCGGCAAGCGCATCCTTCACTTCCTGCGTGAGGCCAGGAGCATCCATAAGCTCGGGGACGATGCCGACAACCTTGCCCTCGATCGGGTCCTCGAGATGCTCGAGGAAGTCGACCGGGCAGTTCTGGCTCGTCGAGTCATACGGGTCGCGTCCAGGACCGGTAAGCGCATTCATCGCAAGTGCAACATCGGCGACGCTCCTGCCGAAGGGGCCGACCTGGTCGAGCGAGGAGCCGAAGGCGACGACGCCGTAGCGGCTCACGGCACCGTAGGTCGGCTTCATGCCGACAACGCCGCAGAGGCTTGCCGGCTGGCGGATCGAGCCACCCGTATCGGAGCCGAGCGAGAGCGTGACTTCGCCTGCAGCGACCGCTGCAGCAGATCCGCCCGAGGAGCCGCCCGGCACCCTCGTCGTGTCCCACGGATTGTTCGTGCGGTGGAAGGCGGAAGACTCCGTCGAAGAGCCGAATGCGAACTCGTCCATGTTCGTCTTGCCGACAGGCGTCGCTCCTGCATCGAGCATGCGCTGGACGCAGGTTGCCGTGAACACGGACTCATAGTTCTCGAGCATCTTCGAGGCGCACGTCGTGTGCGTGCCGACAAGATGCATGTTGTCCTTGAAGGCGCAGGGGACGCCGGCAAGGATGCCGAGAGGCTCCCCCTTCGCGCGTGCCTTGTCTGTGCGCTCGGCAGCTGCAAGCGCGAGGTCTGCCGAGATCTCGAGGAAGGCCTGGATATCGCCTTCGCGCTTGTCCACTGCGTCGAGCGTCGCCTTCGCGACCTCGGTTGCGCTGAAGGAGCCATCCTTCACGCCCTGGGCAATCTGGGATGCCGAGAGCTCGTCGATGTCTGCCACTAGCGGTCTCCTTCCTCATCGCCCAGGATCGAGGGGACCCTGAAGTAGCGCTCGTGCACCGAGCCGGCATTCTGGAGCGCTGTATCGATATCGAGATGGCGGACGGAATCGTCGACGATATCCTCGCCCATCACATTCGAGAGGTCTCCAATGGGGTGGAAGGTCGGCTCCACCCCCTCGAGGTCGTATTGCCGGATAGGCGCAAGCATGTCCATTGCATCGTTCATGTACTGCGTCATCTCGTCGAGCTCGTCAGGGGTCAGATGGATGCGGGCATAGTCCGCAATCCCTGCCACATCTTCTCTCGAAAGAGCCATGCGGTATTCCTGCCTTTCGGTCTCGTGTGCGTTCTGATTGCTTCAACATTCTATAGCGGAAGGAGCGGACATCCGCACGCTGCAACCGCACTGCAACGTTTCGGGACCCATCCAGATGGCCGGATTTCCGTCAAAGCCCCTGCATTGTGCACATTCGGAGAATGTGTCCTCAATTGGTCGCAATTGGCCGGTATAGAAATGGAATGAGGCGGTAAAATACCCAAAGTACGGTAGGAATTATGAAAGACGCCCCGTACAAGGCGTGCAGGGACCATGATGCCAGCACTTTGCAGGCTTTGTTCGGAGCTTGTCTCCTAAATACCCCTACGAGTACTATGAATTGGTCAGAGGGGGCTGCACACCGCAGCCGGAAAGAGACCGGAAGGCCTCGCGAGCGTTTTGGAGAGAACTATGTCCCAGACTCTGCTCCAGGTGAGCAATCTTTCAGCGGGCACCGAAGACAAGCCCATCCTGCACAATATCTCGCTCGAGGTGGGTGCAGGCGAGACCCATGTCCTCATGGGCCCGAATGGCGCCGGCAAGTCCACGCTCGGCCATGTGATCATGGGCGACCCGCAGTATATCGTGAGCGAAGGCAAGATCGTCTTCGACGGCCAGGACGTGACCGAGCTTGCTGCTGACAAGCGCTCGCTTGCCGGCATCTTCCTCTCCTACCAGGCACCGGTCGAGGTCCCTGGCGTTCCTCTCTACACGTTCCTGCGCACAATCACGCAGATGCGCCCCGAGCTCAAGACGACAGCACGCAAGTTCCGCCAGCGCGTGAACGAGATTGCCGATGAGCTCGATATGGACGAGTCGTTCCTGACGCGCGAGCTCAACGTCGGCTTCTCCGGCGGCGAGAAGAAGAAGATCGAGATGCTGCAGCTCCTGCTCCTGAAGCCGAAGCTGGCCATCCTCGACGAGACCGACTCCGGCCTCGACGTCGACGCCCTGAAGATCGTCTCCAAGGGCATCGAAGCCTACCGCAGGGACTGCGACGGCGCGCTTCTCATGATCACGCACAATACGCGCATCCTCGACAAGCTCTCTGTCGACCGCACCCATGTGATGGTCCACGGCAACCTCGTGGAAGAGGGCCCCGCCGACCTCATCACCGAAATCGACACCCACGGCTTCGGCCGCTTCGAGCAGGCACTCGAGAACTCCGAGAAGTCCCAGGAGGCGTGAGGCTGTGAGCGAGAAGAAGACACAGGTAGCGGATATCAACCGCTCCCTCTATGATTTCGTGAAGCCGGAGGAGGGCTACGAGCGCTACGCGAACGGCCTGACGCCGGATATCGTGCGTGCCATCTCCGAGAAGAAGGACGAGCCCGAGTGGATGCTCAAGAAGCGCCTTGAAGCGCTTGAGCTCTTCCAGGACATGAAGATGCCGGCAAACTGGGGCCCCTCCATCGCCCGCCTCGATATGGACCACATCTCCACGTATGTGAACCCGAAGACAAAGCAGGCCAGGAACTGGGACGACGTGCCGAAGGACATCAAGGACACGTTCGAGCGCCTCGGCATCCCGCAGGCAGAGCGTGACAGCCTCGCCGGCGTCGGCGCCCAGTACGACTCCGAGATCGTCTACCACAACATGCGCGACGAGGTCGCGAAGTACGGCGTCGTCTACACGACGATCGAGGATGCCATCCACGATCCGAAGTGGGAGCCTGTCGTTAAGCAGTACTTCGGCACGCTGATTCCGCCCACCGACCACAAGTTCGCAGCGCTCCACTACGCAGTCTGGTCCGGCGGCTCATTCGTCTATGTGCCGGCAGGTGTCACGGTCGAGTATCCGCTCCAGAGCTACTTCCGCCTGAACGCTTCCGGTGCCGGCCAGTTCGAGCACACGCTCATCATCGTCGAGCCCGGCGCGAACCTCCACTTCATCGAAGGCTGCTCGGCACCCAAGTACTATGAGGCAAACCTCCACGCCGGTGCCGTCGAGCTCTTCGTGAAGGATGGCGCACGTCTGCGCTATTCGACGATCGAGAACTGGTCGAAGAACATGTACAACCTCAACACGAAGCGCGCGACGATCGGCAAGGACGCCACGATGGAGTGGGTCTCCGGCTCCTTCGGAAGCCATGTCTCCTACCTCTACCCGACGACGATCCTCGCAGGCGACCGCTCGCACTGCGAGTTCACGGGCATCACGTTCGCAGGCGCCACGCAGGACCTCGACACCGGCTGCAAGGTGATCTTGAACGGCCGCGACACGACCGCTTCCGTCGAGACGAAGTCCATCTCCAAGGACGGCGGCATCAACACGTTCAGGAGCTCGGTCGTCGTTGGCAGGCACGCAGAGCATGCAAGGGCTACGGTCTCCTGCCAGTCCCTCATGCTCGACGACATCTCCCGCTCCGACACGATTCCTGCCATGGACGTGCGCTGCAGCTCCGCTTCTGTAGGCCACGAGGCAACAATCGGCCGCATCTCGGACGATACGATCCTCTACCTGATGAGCCGCGGCTGCTCCGAGCAGGAGGCAAGGACCATGGTCGTGAACGGATTCGCGAACCCGGTCTCCAAGGAGCTCCCGCTCGAATACGCCGTCGAGATGAACAACCTGATCAAGCTCGAGATGGAAGGAGCGATCGGCTGATGGCAGACACGCAAGAAGCGCTCACCACGCTCTCCCATATCAATGTTCCGCCTGCGCAGACGTGGAACTACCTCAAGATCGATGAGACCTCGCTTACGGTCCCTGCCGCCAAGGCGACAGGCGATGTCTATGCACGCCTCCCCCGTCTCTTCGATGCCCTTGAGTGCGGCATCGGCGAAGAGGCCGTCTCCTGGATCGAGGACGCTGCCAAGGACGCCACCTATATCGAGGTGCCGGCACACCATAAGCGCGAAGAGCCCATCGTCTGCGTCGTCGACGGCGACAAAGGCGAGGTAGCCGATACCGGCATCATGGTCCGCCATCACGCCGAGGCGACGATCGTCGTCGTCTCCCGTGGCGAGAAGGCAGATGCAGCTACCTCTGCGAACCTCGTGCGCGTCGTTGCAGAGCACGATGCCCAGGTCCATATCATCGAGATCATGGCGCTGCCTGAAAAGCACCAGCATCTCGAAGGCATCGGCATCCGTGCTGCAAGGAACGCTGTCGTCGATGTGCGCCAGTATGCGCTCGGCGGCGCAAAGGTCGCTGCCGGCCTGGCCGCTGACCTTGCCGAGGACAACGCCCGTTTCGACCTTGTGAGCCGCTACCTCGTGCGCGGACATGAGGAGCTCGACCTCACCCACACGGTGCGCCAGCGCGGCTGCAGCACCCGCTGCGACATGAACGCCTCCGGCCTTCTGGCAGACGCTGCCAAGAAGACCCTGCGCGAGACAATCGACCTCGTGCATGGCGGCAAGGGCTCCAAGGGCAACGAGCTCGAGACCGTGCTTGTCGAGGGCGACGATATCGTCAACAAGACGCTTCCTGTCATCCTCTGCGACGAGGAGGATGTCCAGGGCAACCACGGCGCCTCGATCGGCTCGATCAGCCCCGAGCAGGAGATGTATCTCGCTGCCCGCGGCCTCGGCGAAGACGGCGTCTCGAAGCTCTTTGCCCAATCCATCTTCGACGATGCCCTCATCCATGCGCCGGAGACGGCATCGCGCGAGGCGCTTGGCACCCGCATGAAGGCTGTGCTCAGCGAGGACGCCCTGGCAGATGCCCTGGCTGGACTTGCACTCGATAAGGAGGACTGATCATGGATATCGCCGATATCGCATCGAACCCGTTCAGGCAGGACTTCCCGCTTCTCTCAGCACAGCCCGGCCTTGCCTTCCTCGACTCTGCGGCCACGGCACAGCGCCCTGCCTCCGTGCTCGACGCCCAGCGTCACTTCTATGAGACGATGAACGCCAATCCCCTGCGTGGCCTCTACAAGCTCTCTGTCAAGGCGACAGAAGAGATCGACAAGACCCGCGAGCACATTGCCCGCTTCATCGGCGCCGTGAACGAGAAGGGCGAGCCCCAGGGCTCCGAGATCGTCTTCACGCGCAATGCGACCGAGGCCCTGAACCTTGTCGCCTGGACGCTCGGCCGCACGGTCCTGCATAAGGGCGACGAGGTCGTCGTCTCCATCATGGAGCACCATTCCAACATCATCCCCTGGCAGCAGGTCTGCGCCGCTACGGGCGCTACGCTCAAGTATCTGCGCTTCGATGATGACTTCCGCTTCACGGAAGAGGAACTCGAGAAGAAGATCGGCCCGAAGACGAAGATCGTGTCTGTGACGCAGGTCTCCAATGTCCTCGGCGTCGAGAACCCGATTGCCGACATCGCGAAGCATGCGCATGCGGTCGGTGCCTACATGGTCATCGACGGCGCCCAGTCCGTCCCGCATGTGAAGGTCGATGTGAAGGCGATGGATGCAGACCTTCTGGCCTTCTCCGGCCACAAGCTCGGCGGCCCCATGGGCATAGGCGTCCTCTGGGGCAAGGCAGACATCCTCGACAAGATGCCTCCGTTCCTCACAGGCGGCGAGATGATCGACTCCGTGACGGAGCAGGCCGCTGTCTGGGCGCCGGTACCGCAGAAGTTCGAGGCAGGCACGCAGGATGCTGCCGGCATCTATGCGACGGGTGCTGCAATCACCTACCTCGAAGACCATGACTTTGCAGCGCTCGAGACCCGCGAGCGCAAGCTTGCCCGCTACCTCACCGAGAAGCTCGAAGAGCTTCCCTTCATCGAGATGGTCGGTCCTGCCTCCCCTGACCGCCATGTCTCTGCCATCTCCTTCAATGTGAAGGGCATCCACCCGCATGATGTGGCATCGCTGCTCGATATGCGCAATGTCTGCATCCGCGCAGGCCATCACTGCGCGCAGCCGCTCCTGACCTCTATGGGCATCTCGAGCTGCTGCCGCGCCTCTGTTGCGTTCTACAATGAGAAGAAAGACATCGATCAGCTGATCGATGCACTCACATTCGTTTGGCAGGTGTTCCATGGAAGCAACTGATCTCTACAACGCCGAGTTCATCGACCATGTCGCCCATCCGGACTACAAGTACCAGATGAACGACCCGAGCATCGTGCATGAGGGCATCAACCCCTCCTGCGGCGACGATCTCACGCTGTCTGTGAAACTCGGAGATGACGGCAAGATCGAGGAGGCCGCCTATACGGGCCACGGCTGTGCCGTCTCCCAGGCTTCGGCCGACATGATGAGCGACCTTATGGTCGGCAAGACCCCCGAGGAAGCCATTCATCTGTGCGAGCTCTTCATGGGCATGGTGACCGGCAAGGTGACCGACGATGCGGAGCTCGACGAGCTCGACGAGGCAGCAAGCCTGAAGTCCGTCTCCCACATGCCGGCACGCGTCAAGTGCGCCGAGCTCTCCTGGAGGACGCTCGAGGAGATGCTCAAGGGGAACACTTCCCAGGCTTCCACGACGGAGGACAAGGACTAATCATGGCGGGGAACATGTTTTCCACCAAGGGCCGCTACGCCCTGCGTGCCATGGCAGACCTCGCCACACATGATGGCTGGGTCTCTCTCGGCGATGTCTCGAAGCGCCAGGGCATCTCGAGGAAGTACCTCGAGCAGGTCATTGCCCTCATGCATAAGGCAGGATACGTTGAGAGCCAGCGCGGCAAGGGAGGCGGCTACCGCCTCACGAGAAAGCCTGAGGACTACACGCTCGGCGAGATCCTGCGTGCAGCCGAAGGCTCGCTTGCCCCTGTCGCCTGCCTTGACTGCAGCACAGGAGATATCTGCTCGCACCTCAAGGACTGCCCCACGGTCATGATATACCGCGATCTTGGCAAGGTCACCTCGGAGTACCTCGACTCGAAGACGCTGCGCGATATCACGCTCTCGGCAGGCTTCACAAAGCTCACGCCGGAAGAGCTTGCGCTGCGCGAAGCGGAGGAGAAGCTCGAGGAACGCGACGCAAAGAAAGGCAAGGAGAAGTAGCCTTCCTTGAAGCAGCCTCATTGCATGCTGCAGGGCCCGGAGCAGCCGCTCCGGGCCCTTCTTCTATCAAAGAGGCGTCTTTTCTCCATGCAGGCCGCATCGATGCTCTCGCATGCTCTCAGAGCCTCATGCTGCATACACCATGCATGATCCGAAGCTCGATGAGCAGAACTATCGGCACATAGGAAAAGGCACGGAGGAGCAGATGCCCTTCCGTGCCTTTCTGGATGTCTCTTAGAGAAGATCCTAGCGGTAGGTGCCGACCATGATATAGCCGCCCCACACCCTTTCGGTCCTGACATAGACGCCAGGATACGGTGCATGGAGAATCGTGTTGTTGCCGACATAGATGCCCACGTGGCCGGAGTACCAGATGAGGTCGCCAGGCTGTGCCTGGGACAGCGGGATGGACGTGAAGTAGGCCATCTGTGCATCGGAGGAGTGCGGCAGCGAGATGCCAGCTGCTGCGTAGGCGACCATCGTGAGGCCGGAGCAGTCATAGCCGGAAGCAGAGGCGCCGCCCCACACGTACGGCGTGCCAAGCGCGCCATAGGCAACGCTCAGGATTGCAGAGCGCTGGGCGCTCGTGAGGCCACTTGCAGACGTATCGCTCGAGCTGCTGCTGTACGACGGCGTCGAAGGTGTAGCCGGCGTGCTCGGCGTAGACGGCGTGGACGGAGTCGATGGGGTGGACGGCGTCGTATCCGTGTTCGTATTGGTGTTGGTATTGGTGCCGCCATCGGTGTTCGAGCTCATGCCCGAAGCACCATTGTCAGACGTTCCGCCATTGCCCGTCGTAGCCGCATCGGACGAAGTGCCGTTCGAGGAGGAATCAAGTGCAGCCTGTGCGAGTTCGGAAGCATTGGCACCTGCATTGGCTGCGGTCTGCTGTGCGGCGGCAGCCTGTGCGTCGGCCTCTTCCTGTACAGCCGCCCTCACCTCATCGGAAAGGGATGCCACATAGGACTGCTGGTCGGAAATCTGGGACTGCAGGGACTCGGTCTGGGAAGACTTCTGTGCGACAAGCGACTCCTGCTGGCTCTTCTGTGCCTCGAGTTCGGACTGCTGATCCTTGAGCTCGTTCTGGAGCGTCTTCACCTGGCTGATAGCATTGGCGTCGGACTCTGCGACCTTGTCTGCATAGTAGATGCGGGAGAACAGGTCCTCGAAGCTGTCAGAGTCGAGCACGAGGGAGACGAGATTGACGCCGCCCGTCTTGTAGTTCGCGGAGACTCGCTTGCCGAGCGTGGCCTGAGCCTGCGAAAGCTCTTCCTGCTTGGAAGCGATATCGGAGTTGAGCTGGTCGATCTTCGACTGGGTGTCGTTCAGCTGGACGACGGTATTGTTGAGGTCCTCCTGTACAGCTGCCAGCTGGTAGCCCATCTGGGAGAGCTGAGAGTTCGCCTCATCGAGCTGCGTCTGCAGCGTCGCCGAGTCTTCGGCAAGGGCAGGAACCGAGATTGCCCCGAGGGTACCGCCGAACGTCAGCACGGAAGCGATTGCAAAAGCAACAGTCTTTCTGCGCGTCATGAAGCCCCTTTCGGTCATCATTCGTCCGAGAACATGATGTCCTCCGGCGTATACTAACGGTCTCAAGTCTAGCAGCATCGATTTTCAATGGAACCCTTTTGGGGCAATTCGAAGAATCCTGCGAACGTCTTCAACATACCTGAAATAGTATCTCGACATGAAAAAGGGGGTCGCACCGAAGTGCAGCCCCCTGCTCTGCGCCTGATTGGCACTGGGTTTGAAGCTTACTCCCAGCCCTTGCCCACGGAGCCGAACTCCTCCATGAGCTCCTTGGTGCGGTCGATGACGGCCTGCTTGCCAGGAGCGAGGAGCTTGCGCGGATCGTAGCCCTTGCCCTGCTGATCCTTGCCAGCCTCGATGTACTTGCGGGTAGCCTCAGCGAAGACGACCTGAAGGTCGGTGTTCACATTGACCTTGGAGACGCCGAGGGAGATTGCCTTCTTGACCTGGTCGACAGGAATGCCGGTGCCGCCGTGAAGGACGAGCGGAAGATCGCCGACCTTCTCCTTGATGGCTGCGAGGGCGTCGAACTGCAGGCCCTTCCAGTTTGCCGGATAGAGGCCGTGGATGTTGCCGATGCCGCAGGCGAGGAAGTCGACGCCGAGGTCAGCGATGACCTTGCACTCCTCAGGATCTGCGATCTCGCCCATGCCGGTGACGCCGTCCTCGGTACCGCCGATGCCGCCGACCTCAGCCTCGATGGAGATGCCCTTCTGGTGGGCAAGCTTCACGAGCTCCGTGGTGTGCTCGACGTTGATGTCGAAGGTCTCCTCGTGGGAGCCATCGTACATGATGGACGTGAAGCCAGCGTCCATTGCCTGGAAGCAGGCCTCATAGGTGCCGTGGTCGAGGTGAAGGGCCACAGGAACCGTGATGTTCATATTCTTGACGAGGTGGTTGACGATAGCAGCAACGACGTCGTAGCCGCCCTGATACTTTGCTGCACCCATGGAGCACTGGATGATCAGCGGGGACTGCTCCTCCTCAGCTGCGGTCAGGATTGCCTGGGCCCACTCGAGGTTGTTGGTGTTGAAAGCACCAAGGCCGTAGTGGCCCTTCTCGGCGGACTGGAGCATGTGCGTTGCATTGACAAGCATTGTTACCTCCGTTTGACAGAGCTGCAAACACTGGACAATTCAGATTTTACCGCTTTGCAGCACCTTTCATGCGCTGCAGTCAATACTGCATAAGATTTCGCCAGAAGGCGGCACAGGCCGAGCCAGAAGTCCTTCCCGAGCATAGAATCGCTTTACTTATGCACTGCAAAGTTGCAGGTAGACTTCCGTTTTGTCAAGATTTGCTGACGCTTTCATAGAGCAGCTGTAGAGAGTGGGCACGCCCTCCGTTTCTGCCTACTTTTTTGTCACACGCCGCCGCTATACTGAACGCTCCGAAAGACAACGACCCCTTGTCCATGGAGCCCATCCCTTTCCAAGGAGGCAGTATCCGTGTCTTACGAAGACAATGATGGCAAGACCCAGGTCTACAATCCCCAGGCCTATGGTTCGAACGATAGAACACAGACATTTAGTGCAAGCGACGAGACCCAGCAGGCAACGGTAGCAGATGCTCCGGCACTCCATGAGCTCTTCCCGGAGCACAAAGACGCTGATGCGACCGTCGTGGCACCGGGTGCCCAGGCAGCACGCATCCGCACCGCACATGCGCAGCATTCCCCCTACGCCTCTCAGGCGACGCAGAACTACGCCACCCAGAACCCCTACGGTGCGACGCAGAACTTCGCTTCCCAGAACCCCTACGGCGTCCAGGCAACGCAGAACATCTCCTCCCAGAGCCCATATGGCCAGGGCGGAGACGGAAACGATAGCGGCGATGGCAAGAAGGACAAGGGGATGTTCAGCGACATCTCGTTTGCCCAGGTGACTGCAACGGCGCTTGCCGCTGTCACCTCCACCCTCCTCTCCTCCCAGATCGGCATCGCCGGCTCCATCATCGGCGTCGGCCTCGGCGCTGCCGCCTCTGCGGTCGCGACCTCGATCTATAAGAACATCCTTTCCCGCTCTGCCGACAAGCTCAAGAGCCTCAAAGACAGCGGCGAAGAGCAGATCGAGGGTGTCATGGACTCCTCCGAGC
Organism: Olsenella sp. AGMB03486; assembly: GCF_040884255.1. Classification (NCBI taxonomy): domain Bacteria; kingdom Bacillati; phylum Actinomycetota; class Coriobacteriia; order Coriobacteriales; family Atopobiaceae; genus Olsenella; species Olsenella sp. AGMB03486. Next base: position 33,806 of record NZ_JBEVTM010000006.1, on the reverse strand, counting down.
TCGGAAGCTATGAGATCGGCCCTGACGGCCAGCGCATCGCTTCCGACTCCATGCTTGCGGCAGCCGACTCCCAGCGCAAGCGCCAGAAGCGCATCGCTATCGCTGTGACCTCCATTGCCGCTGTCGCCGCCGTCGCAATCGGCGCAGCTGTGATCAATGTCGCGACCGCAGGAAACGGCCTCGGCACGAAGACGACATTCGCCGCTCCTGCCCAGCAGAGCGAGAGCGCAGACGACACGAAGGCAGACGACCAGAAGACCGACGACAAGAAGACGGATACGACGTCTTCCGACAAGAACGCCACATCGTCTTCCAAGACATCGAACTCCGGCACGGGCACTACCTCGTCTACGAACTCCGGCACCTCGAGCACCGATGCGAATGATGAGAGCGCTTCTGGCACGAGCTCCTCGTCGAACAGCGGCACGTCAGGCACGGGCACGTCGAGCTCCACATCAAACAATTCAGGCTCCTCGAGCTCCAGCTCTTCGAGCTCGAATTCCGGCACGTCGAACTCTTCGAGCTCGAATTCCGGCACATCCTCTGATTCCTCGAGCTCGAACAGCTCCTCAAACTCAGGCACGAGCTCGGGTTCCAGCTCGACGGACAGCTCCAAGAGCTCGAGCAGCACGTCTGGCTCCGGCACATCGGGCACAGGCACGACCAGCTCCACGACGACAAGCTCCACGAACTCATAGCAAGCTGCCACAGCCTGGCATATCGAGGGCTGCATCTTTCGGGATGCGGCCCTTTTCTGTGCACAGCGCAACGCTCCTGGTTCCTGTGGCACAATGGATGCAGTTTTTATAAGCATCCATCAGCCGGAAAGAGGTTCCATGGAACGACCGAACGCATGGAAGGAATCGACGCAGGACGAGCGCCAGGAGGCGCTGCGTTTCTGCGAGGGATACAAGGCATTCATCAGCCAGAACAAGACCGAGCGCGAGTGCTGCGCGGCAGCAGCTGCGCTGGCAGAAGAGCAGGGCTACCGTGCACTCGATAGCCTCATCGCCGAGGGAGCAAAGCTCGTCTCCGGCGACAAGGTCTATGCCACGAACCACGGCAAGGCGCTCCTGCTCCTCGAGGTCGGCACGAAGCCTCTCGAGGAGGGACTCAACATCCTCGGCGCCCACATCGACTCGCCCCGGCTCGATGTGAAGCAGAACCCGCTCGAGGAGAAGTCGGGCCTTGCCTACCTTGACACGCACTACTACGGCGGCATCAAGAGCTATCAGTGGACTGCGCTGCCGCTCGCCCTTCACGGTGTCGTCTGCAAGAAGGACGGCACGAAGGTCCAGATCGCGCTCGGCGAAGACCCGTCCGACCCCGTCTTCTGCGTGACCGACCTTCTCCCCCATCTCGCGAAGGACCAGATGTCCAAGAAGGCAGCGGAGGCTGTCGAAGGCGAGATCCTGGACCTTCTTGTCGGCAATGAGCCGCTTGCCATCGAAGGAGACGCAGACGAGGCGAAGGACCCTGTCGCTGCACACGTCCTCTCGATCCTGAAAGAGCGCTACGCAATCGAGGAAGAGGACTTCCTCTCGGCCGAGCTCGAGATCGTGCCGGCAGGCGCTGCCAGAGACCTTGGCTTCGACCGCTCGATGATCCTGGCCTATGGCCAGGACGACCGCGTCTGCAGCTATCCGTCCCTTCTGGCCCAGCTCGAGAATCCGGTACCGGCACGCACGGCCGTCACGCTTCTCGTCGACAAGGAGGAGATTGGCTCTGTCGGCGCAACGGGCATGACGAGCAGCTTCTTCGAGGACACGATTGCAGAGGTGCTGGCACTTGCGGGCGAAACCTCGCCGCTTGCCTTGAGGCGCTGCCTCAGACACTCCCGCATGCTCTCGAGCGATGTATCGGCTGGCTTCGATCCGAGCTTTGCCTCGGTCTTCGAGACGAAGAATTCCTGCTTCCTCGGGCGTGGCCTCACGTTCAACAAGTACACAGGCTCGCGCGGCAAGGCTGGCTCGAACGATGCTGACGCGGAGTACCTGGCCCAGGTCCGCGCTGCCATGGACGAGGCAGACGTCAAGTGGCAGACAGCCGAGCTTGGCCGCGTCGACGCCGGTGGCGGCGGCACGATTGCCTACATCCTTGCCAAGTACGATATGGATGTCGTGGACTGCGGCGTGCCCGTGCTTTCGATGCATGCACCTTGGGAGGCAACGTCCAAGATCGACATCTTCAATGCCTACAAGGGCTACAAGGCCTTCCTCAAGACCGAGTAGAGCCATCTATGCATAGATAGGAAGAAGCGCTCCTGGAGACCACCTCCGGGAGCGCTTCTCTTTCTATCTGCAGCCAGTATCTGAAAAACTAGAGCGTCCTCAGCGCATCGACGAGCGCCGTCTTGCCGGCCGTCTTTGCGTCCTTCATCTTGATGACCTTGGCGGGGCAGCCAGCAACGACGGCGCCAGCCGGGACATCCTCAATCACGACAGCGCCGGCAGCGACGACGGCACCCTCGCCGACATGGACGCCTTCGATCACGACGGCGTTGGCGCCGATCATGACATTGTCCTCGATGATGACAGGGGTGGCAGAGGCAGGCTCGACGACGCCTGCAAGCACGGTGCCGGCACCGATGTGGCAGTGTGCGCCGACGGTGGCGCGGCCACCCAGGACGGCACCCATATCGATCATCGTGCCCTCGCCCACGACGGCACCGATATTGATGATGGCACCCATCATGATGACGGCGTTGTCGCCGATCTCGACCTTCTCGCGGATGATGGCACCCGGCTCGATGCGGGCATTCACGCCTTTGAGGTCGAGAAGTGCCACGCCGGAGTTCCTGCGGTCGCACTCGATCTCGATGTCCTCGATCTCTTCTGCATGCTCCTCGACGACGGGGGCAAGCTCTGCCCAGTCGCCGAAGACAATGGCGGTCTGGCCAGCATCGAAGACCTTGCTGTCTCCCCAGTCGAGCCAGTCCATCTCTGCCTCAGGCGCAAGCTTTATATAGAGCTTCACGGGCGTCTTCTTCGGAGCCGTAGCGATGTAGTCGATGATTTCCTGTGCGTCCATGGACGCTCCTTCCTGTCAGATACGTCTATTCTTCGTTATCCAGCCTATGCTCGATGGCCTCGAGCCTCTTGAAGACCGGCAGCACATCGAGCGTCGCGAAGTAGTCGAGCGGCGTCTCGGCACGGCGGATGAGCTCGACCGAACCGTCCTCCTTGAGCAGGAGCTCTGCCGAACGGAGCCGGCCATTGTAGTTGTAGCCCATCGAGTGGCCATGCGCACCCACATCGTGGATGAAGAGGAGGTCGCCCACCTTGACAGGCGGCAGCGCCCTGTGCGTCGCAAAGCGGTCGGAGTTCTCGCAGAGCATGCCCGTCACGCTGTAGCGCTCCGTTGCTGGCACATCCTCTTTCCCCATGACCGTGATGTGATGGTAGGCCCCATAGAGCATGGGGCGCATGAGGTTTGCCGCACAGGCATCGACACCCACATAGTCATCGTAGATATGCTTCATATGGAGCACTCTCGTGACGAGTCCCGCGTAGGGACCCATCATGAAGCGGCCAAGCTCGGTCGCGACAGCGACATCCCCCATGCCTTCCGGTACGAGGATCTCGTTGTATGCCTCCTCTACGCGCCTGCCGATGAGCGCGATATCGTTCGGCTCCTCTTCGGGCTTGTAGGGAATGCCGACGCCGCCCGAGAGGTTCACGAGCGTGACCTTCACGCCGAATGCCTTCTTCAGCTTCACGGCGAGCGTGAAGAGCAGGCGTGCGAGCGCCGGGTAGTAGTCGTTCGTGACCGTGTTGGAGGCAAGCAGGGCATGGAGGCCGAACTCCTTGACGCCAGCTTCGGAGAGCTCGCGCACGGCTTCGAAGATCTGCTCTTCGGTCATTCCGAACTTCGCATCCTCAGGAGAGCCGAAGATGCCATTTGCGAAGGCAAAGTCGCCGCCTGGATTGAACCTCAGGCTCACGAACTCAGGAAGCGGATCTGCCACCTTCTTCAGGAGCGCGATATGGGAGATATCGTCCAGATTCACGCCGGCACCGAGCTTGACGGCGTAGGCCATCTCCTCTTCCGGCGTATCGTTCGAGCTGAACATGATATCGCGGCCCGTGATGCCCAGAGCCTCTGCGAGCATGAGCTCTGCCTTGCTCGAGCAGTCGACGCCGAAGCCATACTCATGGAGCATGCTGATGAGGACAGGATTGGGCGTTGCCTTGATTGCGAAGAACTCCTTGTAGGCAGGATTCCACGAGAAGGCATCCTTGACGCGCTCGGCGCAGTCCCTGATCCCTTTCTCATCGTAGATATAGAACGGTGTCGGATAGCTCTTCGCTATCTCTTCGAGCTGCTCCTTCGTCGCGAAGGGATGTTTGGTCTGCACGCGGCGCCTCCCTGGATGCCTGATGTGGCTATCGATATGCACCTGCAATCGTATACGCATCCGATTATAGGGAGCGGGGCCAGAATGCTCCCGTCCCTGTAACAGAATGGATGCGCGGCGCCCACAGCGGCCCCACACGGCTGCATCACAATTGATGTAGCAACCTATCCATAGCACGGAAGGACCTTGCCTATGTCCAAAGAGCCGACTGCAGCAGACCTGCGCCAGTGGCGGCGCGACCTGCACCAGATACCAGAGACCGATTTCGACCTGCCTGAGACGCTTGCCTATATCGAGCACGAGCTCGAAGGCGTGAGGGATGCCCTCGTAGCCAGTGGGCAGAAAGCTGAGATCCTCCACCCCTGCCGCTCCACTGTCTGCCTCTTCCTCGACCGCGGAAGCGAGCACACGACAGCCCTCCGCTCCGATATGGATGCCTTGCCTGTCACAGAGACGACCGGCGTCCCCTTTGCCTCGACGCATCCGCACAAGATGCACGCCTGCGGACATGACGGACACATGGCAATGCTTCTGGGACTCGCGCACCATATTGTCACCTGTGCAGATGAGCTTCCCCGCTCGGTGCTCCTCGTCTTCCAGCCGGCAGAGGAGACGACGGGAGGCGCCCGGATTATCTGCGAGTCGGGCATCTTCAGGAAGGTCCATGCGGACAGAATCTTCGGCTTCCATCTCTGGCCCGATCTTCCGAAAGGCACGCTTGCCTCAAAGCCAGGACCTCTTCTGGCAGGCTCGCATGAGACCGACGTCACGTTCCTGGGCAAGGCGTCCCATATCGCGAAAGCAGACCAGGGAGCAGATGCCCTCTCTGCTGCCTGTCGCTTCCAGCGTGCGGCTGCAGACCTCCTCGAGGAACGCAGGGCAGTGGAGCCCTGCATCCTGAAGTTCGGCCGCATGGAGGCGGGTTCTGTCAGAAACCAGATTGCCGATACGGCTAAGCTCGAAGGCTCCTTGCGCATCTTCTCCGACGCAATGGACACGCGCCTTCAGGACGAGGTCAAAGATCTCGCTGCCAGAGCCGCAGAGGACGAGCGCTGCACCTCCGAGGTCCACTTCTCCCAGGGCTATCCCCCGGTCACGAACGACCCAGGCCTCTTCCAGAAGGCGCTTGCCGCGCTTCCCGAGCTCGAGCTTCTGCCCGAGCCGCTCCTTATTGCCGAAGACTTTGCCTGGTACCAGCGCTACCTTCCCGGCGTCTTCCTGCTTCTCGGCACCGGCGAGAAGACGCCGCTCCATGCTGCAGACTTCAACTTCGACGAGTCGATCTTGACGGTGGGCCTTTCTGCCTACGAGCGCCTGATCCGCATGCCATAAGGGCGGATGGCAAGGACAGCGGAAAACACGAGAGGGCAGCCGGCTGGCTGCCCTCTCTTCATGTCCATCTGCTTTTCTGCTCCAGCTTGCGAACTCAGATCCTCTGCAGGCTTCCCACGAAGGACGCAAGACGGCGGAGACCCTCCTTGAGCGTCTCCTCGTCTGTCGCATATGAGATGCGTACATGGCCGGCACAGCCAAAGCAGGTGCCCGGCACGAGGGCAACCCCTGCCTCCTTGATGGCACGGGTGCAGAAGCGCTCCGCACCGATATGGCTCCCATCTGTATCTGCAAGCCCTGCGACCGATGGGAATGCATAGAAGGCGCCTTCTGGCACGACGCAGGGAAGGCCCATCTCCTGGAGCGCTGCAATCGTGATGTCGCGCCGCCTCTCGTAGCTCTGCCTGAAGGGCTCCACATCGCTTGCCAGCGCCCTGGCAGCGGCGTCCTGCGTGAATGCGACGACGCTCGAGATGGCATACATGTGGACCATCGAAAGGGCAGGCATGAGGGGCTCTGGCGCCGCAAGCCACCCCAGGCGCCAGCCAGTCATGGCATAGGGCTTCGAGAAGCTGTTCACGACGATTGTCCGGTCCGCAAGCTCCGGATAGCTCTCGGCAAAGCCCGTGAACTCGTCCGTATAGACAAGCCGCTCATACACATTGTCGCAGATCACATAGAAGTCATGCTCACGGGCCAGCTCAGCCACAGCAGCCAGGCTTTCCTTCGTGAGCACGGTGCCTGTCGGATTCAGGGGCGAGTTCAGGATGATGGCCTTGGTCTTGGGGCCCACAAGAGCAGCGAGCTTTTCCTTCCCTATCTGGAAGCTGTCCTCTGACGTATCGAGCGTTATGGGATTCGCGCGGCAGATGCGCGCGATTGCATCGTAGAGGAGGAATGCCGGCGTGGGGATGATGAAGTCATCGCCCGGCTCCAGAATCGTCGTGAGGATCGTATAGATGGCCTCGGTCGCGCCCGAGGTGACGATGACCTGCTCCGGCGAAAACGCAAGGTCGCGCCCTGCCATGTAGGATGAGATGGCTTCCCTGAGCTCAGCTGTGCCATTGTTCGGCGGATAGTGGGTCTTGCCCTCTTCGAGCGAATGTGCAACCTCTGCACGGATGGGAGCAGGCGTCGTCTCCCCCGGCTCGCCGAGCGTGAGCGAGATGCACCCCGGCGTCTCATGCGCGAGACGTGCAAACTGGCGGATGCCCGAAGGCTTGAGCGTGGAGAGCGCCGAATTGAGCGTAAGCGGCATGAAAAAGTCCCTTCATCGGATATGGACATCCATTATCCTCCGAAGGGACCTTGCGCACATCAGATCGCTGACACTGCCATCAACTTGTAGCGTTGGCACCCAGAAGCTCGAGCACCTGCTTCTTGCAGGAGAGGAAGTCATCTGTGAGCGCGAAAGCAGAAGCGGAGAGATCTCCTCTTGGCACGGCAATCTCGCCGACAAGGTGGCTCGGCCTGCCTTCTGAGGGGTTGCCGCCGAGGACATAGATCCTTCGTGCCATGCTCACTGCCTCGTCGACATCGTGCGTGATCATGAGGGTCGCATATCCGAGCTCCTCTGCCATGCTGCAGTACCAGCTCCTCATGTCTGCTCTCGTCAAGGCGTCCAAAGCGCTGAACGGCTCGTCCAGAAGCATCACATCGTTGCCCATGAGGTAGGTGCGCAGGAACGCCGCACGCTGGCGCATGCCGCCCGAAAGCTCCGAGGGCCACTTCTTCTGCGTCCCCTCAAGGCCGAAGCGGCCGAAGAGCGGAGCCGCCTTGGCACGTGCCTCCTCTTTCTTCATGCCTCCGAGCACGAGCGACAGGGAGACATTGTCCTCGATTGTCTTGTGTGGCAGCAGGAGATCCTTCTGGAGCATGTAGCTCACCTTGCCCGGATGCCCCGTGACGTCTGTCCCATGCAGGAGCACGCGGCCCGCATCGGGGACGGTGAGTCCTGAGAGGGCGTGGAGGATTGTCGTCTTGCCGCAGCCGGAGCGTCCGACGAGGCAGACGACCTCTCCTGGCGCTACCGACATGCTCACATGAGAGACGACTGTATGGACCCCATCCCAGGAAAGGACGAGATCGTCGGCTTCGAGCGCTGGCGTATTTGCCGATTCTGCCATGGCCTCAAGCCTCGAGGTAGTCCATCGTCCAGCCGGCATTGACATCGAGCTTGTTCGTGACAAGGTCGTTGTCGTTGAGCCACTGGAAGTAGGCTGCCCAGCGGTCGGCGTCGATGATGCCCCAGGAGGAGGCATCTGCCTGGTACTGGCCAGCAAGATAGGTCTGGCTCTTCTTCACGAGGGCAGAGTCGAGCTCCGGCACCTCTTCGAGCAGGATATCCGCCGCCTCGTCCGGATTCTCGATTGCGTACTCGTAGCCCTTCTTCGCAGCGCGCACGAAGGCAGCAACCGTATCCGGATTCTCCTTGCAGAAGTCGTTGTTCGCAGCGAGGACCGGCGTATAAAAGTCGAAGACCGGATCCATCGAGATGAAGCTGAAGTAGTTCACCGGATAGTCCTGGACCGCAGCATTCTGCACAGCCCATCCCTCATAGACCCAGACGCAGTCGAACATGTTCGCCTTGAGGCCACTGACCTCGTCGTCCACGGAGTAGGCAACCATCTTGAGCTTCGAGAAGTCGCCGCCGTCTGCCTCCATGACCTGCTTGATCGTCGCCTGCTCGACCGGCATGTCCCACGTCGCATAGACATGGTCTTCCATCTTCTTTGCGGACGTGATGCCATCCTCCTGGCGGCTCATGATGCCAGAGGTGTTGTGCTGGATGATGGCAGCGACTGCCTGGATTGGAAGCGGATTGTCAGAGGCAAGGGCATTGGCAATGTAGTCCTGGTAGGAGACGCCCATCTGCGCCTGGCCCGAGCCGATCAGGGCCTCTGCGGTATCGTCTGCCGGCTGGATGATCGAGACATCGAGACCTTCATCGGCAAACCAGCCCTTCTTCTGGGCGACGTAGATGCCGGTGTGGTTCGTGTTCGGGGTGTAGTCGAGGCAGAAGTCGATATGCGTCGTTTCGGATGAATCCGAAGACGAGGAAGCAGACGAGCTCTGCGACTGGGACTGGGCACCGGAGTTGTCATAGGATCCGCAGGCGGCAAGAGCGCTCGTGCAGGCAAGGGCGCCTGCTCCCAAAAATGCGCGGCGGGAGAGATTCTTCATTTTCTGTTCTTCCTTTCTGCCTTGAGCCAAGGCATGGTGAGTTTCTGGAGTGCATCGACGCCCTTCATGAGGAGAAGGGAGAGGGCCGAGATCAGGATGATCACGGCAAACATGCGGTCATAGGAGAACGACTTCCTGACGCGTGTCATGTACACGCCGAGTCCGCTGAAGCCGCCGAGCCACTCGGCGATGACAGCACCGACGATTGCGTAGGTAGCTGAGATGCGAAGGCCGCTATAGAACTCATTCAGTGCTGCCGGCAGCTTCACCTGCCAGAAGATCTGCCACCGGCTTGCGTTCATCGTACGCATGAGGTCGAGGAGATCGGGGTCGACCGAGCGAAATCCCGAGACAAGCGATACCGTCACGGGGAAGAAGGTGGAGATAACGACGAGGACGATCTTCGGGGCAAGGCCGTAGCCGAACCAGAGGACGAGAAGCGGCGCGATTGCGACGGTGGGAATCGTCTGGCTGATCGTGACGAGAGGATTGAGCGCCAGTGCCACGCCCTCGAAGCGGTCCATCAGCACTGCCACGACAAAGCCGACGGCGACGCCGATAACGAGGCCCAGGATGGACTCGACAAGCGTCGTCACGGAGTGCGAGGCAAGAAGCCCTGCATCGGTCACAAGCGCCGTGATGACCTGGGTCGGGCTCGGCAGAAGAAAGTTCGGGATGAGGCCGACCACGACGACAAGCTGCCAGATTGCAAGGATCGCCAGTATCGTCAATGCAGGAATCATGACGGCACGGCGGTGCGCACGCTTCCTGCGCTTGGCAAGCAGCTCCTCTGCCTTCTTCTCCGTCTCTTCGGAGACATCCTCGCTAGGCAACGTCTTCGCTCCTGTCCTGGAACTCGCTGTCCGTGGGATGGTACTTCCCCACCTTGTGCTCTGTGGTCATTACGTCGCCCTCGGAGCGGTAGTCGATCTTCACATAGGTCGCCACATGCTTGCAGCCGGCCTTGGCGCCGACGAGCTGGCACTGCTTCACGATCTCCATGCACTCGTCGTAATCGCCCTCGATAGCGGTCTCGAAGGGCCCTACGAAGTAGTCGATGCCCGTGGAGTCGATGTAGGCGATGACCGCATCGACGATGCGGCATACCTCTTCGTCGGTTGCCGCATCGAGCGGCAGATACTGGATTGCGACAGAGCAGTTCATGCATATCCTTTCCGGGCACCAAAAAGGCGCCCTGCATCACGTAAGGCGCCCGAACAGGTTGCTCTGGTCCCTACGCCGGCATTATCCGGATCAGGTAATTGGGTCGTGGCAGAAGGTGCCACCTCTCAGCCGGGCCATAGTCCCAGCTCCCCCATGTCAAGGCCATTATAGCGCGCGCACAGTCCATCACAAACACCCAGGCAGATTGGGTCATATGACCGTTTGTGACGTAGGCTGACACGAGTGCTTTCTCGTCCGCGGAGTCCGGAAACGCAGTCCATCTGGATGTGCCAGGAGTCCACCACGTTAGCCTAATTGACGCCTCCTAGATGGATTCTTGGGCTCGACAGTCCATCTAGGAACGGAATCCATCTGGGAGGTATCTCGGCACTACCCAGTTACGGAAACCCGGACGTCGCCGCGGGCCATCAGGTCCCGCAGCGACGCCGCAGCAGACGGGAGGCATGTCATGACGAAGTACTCGGAGGGCTCGGTAAGGCACATAGACGGCGACCGCTGGCAGGCGAGGTTCTGCTACTACGGACGCGACCAGTACGACCGGGAGGTGCGCAAGTACGTGTCCAGGAACTTCCGCTCGACGAGCCAGCGCGCCGCCCAGAGGGAGAAGCGCCACATCCGCGAGCAGCTGGAGCGCGAGGCCGTCATGGGCGACCTGCTGGAGAAGCAGAGGAAGGAGGACGTCCCTCGGATCTGCGACTTCATGCCGGAGAGCATCAACCAGATGGAGGCCAACAGGCTCATCGCCTCGAGCACGGCCACCAAGTACCGCAGCGAGGTCGACGTGATCAGGAGGCACCTGGGCAACATGCGCATCAACGAGATCACCACCAGGACCGTGAAGGCGCTGGACGCCGAGCTCCTGAAGGAGGGCTACGTCGCCGATACCGTGGCGAGGATCCACAACAGCCTCAAGCGGCAACCTCGCGGACGCCGTGGAGGCCGGCTACATCCGCCTCGAGTCCTCTCGCCTCATTGATTCGAGGACCTGACCAGACGGGAGAGATGTAGTTTGGCCTCAAGAGTATCGGTCCCATAGAGGTCCTTACAGCTCGAAGATGTCCGTGCCGGACTCGGCTGCACGCTGCTTGAGCTCTTCCATGATGGGAACGCCGGCACTGCAGCCAATGCGCTCGGCGCCTGCCGCGACCATTGCAAGGAAGGCATCGGCCGTGCGGATGCCGCCTGCCGCCTTCACCTTCACGCGCGGATCGACATGCCCCCTCATGAGGCGGACATCCTCGACCGTAGCGCCGCCCGTCGAGAAGCCGGTAGAGGTCTTCACAAAGGTCGGCAGCACCTTCGAGGCCACCTCGCAGAGCTTCAGCTTCTCCTCATGCGTGAGCAGGCAGTTCTCGAAGATCACCTTGGAAGGCACACCTGCCTCGCGGCAGACACGCACGATCTGCGACATCTCCGATGCGATGTAGTCCCAGTTGCCCGCCTTCACTTCCGTGAGGTTCACGACATAGTCGATCTCGTTCGCGCCATTTGCAAGGGCATCCTTCGTCTCGAAGACCTTCGTGGCGATCGAGGTCTGGCCAAGCGGGAAGGAGATGGCAGCGCCCGTATGGACATTCGTGCCAGCAAGCAGGGTCGAGCAGAGCTTCGACTGCACCGAATTGACGGCAACCATATGGAAGCCATACGTCACTGCCTCATGGCAGAGCTTCTCCATGTCTTTGCGCGTCGCATCGGGATGCAGATTCGTATGGTCGACCATATACGCAAGCTCTGAGATCGTATAGCGCTTCATGCATGCTCCCTTTCCGGAAGGCAGGCACCATGTTCTGCCTCTGTCGGTCTTTATGTCTGACATAATAGCGCCTATAGCTGACCTCTATGCCGCAATTGCCTGACTTTCTTGCAGAAGATTCTTTCAAGCAGCAGGTACCTGGACCAGAATTTGCTGCTTTCCCAGACTTTTTATGTCATACCTTACTTCATGCCATTCCCAGTCACCTACAATGGGGGCATCCACACAGACGAAAGGCCAGACGTGGCAGAGACGCTCTACGACAGGATAAAGGACGACCTTCTCGCGAAGATCAAGGACGGGACCTATCCCGAGGGCACGACCATCCCCACGGAGATCGAGCTCGCGCAGGCCTACGGCGTGAGCCGGCCCACTGTTCGCCAGGCGCTCCAGATCCTTGCAAGCGAGGGCTTCCTGGAAAAGCGCCGCAAGCGTGGCACGATCGTTACGCATCCCAAAGTAAGCCAGCGCGGATTCACGATGGAGCTCGCAAGCTTCGAGGATGCGATGCGTCTGGCAGGACGCATGCCGAGCACGAAGGTGCTCACGTTCCGCCGCGAGCGTGCAGGCGAGGCGGTGCAGGAGGCGCTCGAGCTCTCCCCGGGAAACGAGGTCTACAAGCTTGTGCGCCTGCGCTATGCAGACGGAGAGCCCAATGTCTTCGTGGAAAGCTACATCCCCTATGCGCTCTATCCTGGGCTCGACCAGTACGACTTCGACACGAAAAGCCTCTATGCCGCCATGAGCGAATGCGGGAAGCAGGTCATGCGTGCACGGCGCCACCTCGAGGCCATCAAGGCAGAAGGTGCCACGGCAGCGCTTCTCGATGTGGAGCCAGGAGACTCCCTGATCGTCTTCCACTCCGTCGCGCGCGATGCGGACGGGACAGCGGTGGAGTACTCCGTTGCCACCTACCGCGGAGACAGCAACTCGTTCGATCTCGAGGTAAGCAGGAGTTCCTGAATCCCTCCCATAAAAGCAGGAAGCCCGTACAGGACGTTCATTTCCGTCCCATACGGGCTGCTCTTTCCTGCTTTTCTCCATGCAGGCAGTCCTAATGCTTGCCTGCAGCAAATGTGCCGACACGTCTGGAGCAGAGACCCTGCATGGTCCCGAGGTCGACCTTCGGATTCCTGAACTTCCTGGCCCAGTTCGGGCACTCCCCAAGCAGATCCTTCCAGCTGAAGGAGATGAGCATCCCCATCATCTTGCGGCTCGCCGGGTCGAACTCGTCGGTGCCGCACGCGACGCATACCTTCGCTATTGTCTTCTCGATCTCGGCATCCGTCACGAATGCCTCGATGATGGCAGGCTCCACCTGTCCATGAAAGGCAGGCTTCCTCCCCTGCCGCTTGAACTCGTCGAGCACGATCTTCCCGTATGCCATGCGGCCGAACTGGTTCTTCCAGCCAGGCACCTTGCAGACGACGCCCTCGCCGACCTTGCCGGTCCCCTCGATAAGGAAGTCGTTCCTCTTTGCAAGATCGAGAACATCTACCTCAGTCGGATGGTCAAGCACAGCCAGAAGCTTCACGAAATAGGGCTCGAGGCCCGCCTTGGCAAGCTCCTCCCTCCACGTGGGCTCGGGGAGATATCCTCCAGCCTCCTCGTCGAGCACGTCGTAGATGAACAGCGTGCCCAGAGCCCTCTTGTCGTAGCCCTTGAAGGAGCCGATGAGCTTGTCCTTGCCCATCCACTCGCCGTAGACGACCTGCGCTGGATGTGCCCTGCAGTATTCTCTCAGAAGCTTTGCCTCTTGAGCATCGCCTGTAGCCCACACGAAGAAGCCGGCATTGTCCGACTCGGCAGAAAGCGTGCGCGTACGCGATCCTGCGCCGAGTGCGCCTGTCTCCTCATCCCAGAAGACGCAGGCATTCGTTCCATCTATCTTGGATGAGACATACACGCAATCATTGTCGAGAAGCCCCTCGCATTCCTCTGTGCCGAGCCGCTCGACATGCGTGTACTTTGCATACACTGCCATGCCCCTTTCCTCCTTCTGCTGAATCTCTCTATGGTTCATCTGCCTCTGCCGAAGCAGCAGGCAGCAGCATCGCAGCCCACGCCCGATGCCTTGATACGTTTTTCATGCACTTGGTCGGGGCGGCGGGATTCGAACCCGCACGGCCCTATGGCCACGGGCACCTGAAGCCCGCGCGTCTTCCGTTCCGCCACGCCCCGAAAAGGCTGCTGCGATGTGCGGAGCACGATATGCAGCAGCAATGAGCTGCCCGGCAGGAGCTCTGCCCCATCTCGGCATGGCTCCATGGCGGGCTGTCATTCGGCAGCCTATTCTTGCTTTCCGGATGAGCTCTTATTCCTCGCTATGCCGCTCTTGAGGCATGCCTGTGCAGCCTGCGCAGGGCATGCTCCTGGCGCTGTCGTCGCGCCTGCCAGCCCCGCTGGAGAAGCATCCTCTCGCGCCTGACCTCTTCGAGCTCACGGCGGAGCCCGGCATTCTCGAGCTCGAGCCGGGCTATCTCGGAAGCGGCATCATCGCTTCCCGCAGCGCCAAGCTTCCCTTCGCGGGCGCGGCAGACAAGACGGCGAAGGTCTTCCCTGCGGTAGAGCGTGCTGCGCGATACAGCCGATCGCTCTGCGACAGAGTAGAAGGAGACGGGCTCATGCTGGACAAGCAGCTCCGCTACAGTCCTGCCCACTCTGATAGAGATGCTCTCGCTCATATCCTGCGGCACGCTGATGGTGCAAGCTGAATCATGCTCGTTCATGTTCCCTCCCCTTCCTCTGGGATGCTGGTCTTCTCTGGAAGGCTCTTCCTTCCGGCACCATATTCTTGCACCGAAAGGGCAGCTCAAAGGCGAGATTGCCGAAATGGGACGAATGAGACTATGGAAGGTTGCCTTCATGTCGAGTTGAGCCGCATTGGGAGCTTTCCCACCATAGCCTCCAACAGAAAGCGCCGCCCAGATGCAGCTCTGGACGGCGCAGGTCAAGACATTGCGAATGCTCTGCTATTTTCTGATGAACTTCTGGTCGCTCTCAGGCATGCCCGCCTCATCCGAGACATAGCGCTCGAACGTCATGTGCAGGTCGTACTTGTCGCGCAGCTCTGCAATCGTCTTCATTATCGGCGATGCATGGTGGGCATCGATTGCTGCCTGGTTCTCCCAGGAGTCGATCAGAAGGACGGTCTCCGGGTCGTCGAAGGAGACCCAGTACTCATAGCGGAGATTGCCCGCTTCAGCACGAATGGCATCGACCGTACCCGACGCTTCCATCTCCTCGGCGAACTTCTTTGCGCTGCTGTCTTTTCCCGTATACCTCAGATTGACCGTGATAGCCATTGCGTCTCCTCCATCTCGCTTGGCACAGCCTATAGTTTCGACTCTACAGCTCCCTCAGCACCCGGGCCGGCACACCGCCGCAGACGGTATTGCTTGGGAGGTCCTTTGTGACGACAGCCCCCGTTGCGACGACGGCGTTGTCGCCGATCGTCACGCCTGGAAGGACCGTCGCATTGCCGCCGATACAGCAGTCCTTGCCTATCGTGACCGGACGGGTCGTCATGATCAGATACCTCGTCCCATCCGCCCTCGTCCCGAAACGCTTCGACGCGTCCATATTGTGCTCGCCGCAGCAGATCTTCACATCGGGAGCGATGAGGGTGCGGTCCCCTATCGTTATGAGATTCGAATCGAGGAATGTGCGGTTCATGTTCACGAGGACATCGTCGCCGAGGCTGATGTGCACGCCGTATGTACAGCGGAAGGGAGCCATAAGGACAGCACGTGCTCCCATATCTCCCAGGAGCTCCTCTGCAATCTTGTGCTGCTCTTCCGGATTGTCCGTTCCGTTGAACTGGCGCAGGCGCTCCGGCTTGCGGCTGCCCGGAATCGGCACGATCCAGGGCTTCTTGCAGAGCATCCAGGCAAGCGATATCTGGACATCGGCTGCATGATGCTTCTCGGCGAGCTGGGCGATGAGCTCGATCAGCGGACGTGCACGCCTCTCGCCTTCCTCGGTGTACTGGGGCATGCCGAGACGGTAGTCCTGTGCACCTTCGAACTTGGTCTTTGACGGATAGGCGCCTGTCAGGAATCCGTTTGCCAACAGCGAGAAGGCGACAAGCGCCACATCGAGCTCCTCGAGCACCGGGAAGAGCGGCTCATGCCATCTTGCCATGATCGAGTAGCGGTTCTCGACAGCAGCAACCGGGCAGACCGCATAGGCGCGGCGCAGATACTCTTCGTTTGCCTCCGAGATGCCCCAGGCACGGATCTTGCCTTCCTTCATGAGATCGGCCATGGTGGAAGCGACCGCCTCAGGCTCGACCTTGGGATCGATGCGGTGCTGGCAGCAGAGATCGATATGGTCGGCCTGAAAGCGCCTGATGCTTCCCTCAGCAGACTTCCTGATGGACGCAGGCGAAGAATCCATTACAGGCGTGCGGTCGGCAGCATGCCGGACGCCGAACTTCGAGGCGATGACCACGCTGTCACGGACCGGCGCAAGCGCTGCTCCCACGACATCCTCGTTGTGGGCCTTCGTGCCATCGGGACGCAACCCGACATAGCACTCGGCCGTATCGAAGAACGTATAGCCCATCTCATAGGCTTCGCGCACGACACGCTCAGCCTCGGCATCCGGCATCAGGTCTCCGCTTGCGTGCGTGAGTCCCATGCAGTCCATGCCCAGAGGCGATACCTCGATGCCACTCTTTCCCAGTACCCGCCTCTCCATCTTTGTGCCCTTCCTGGTCCCGGAGCCGAAGTCCCCTCCGGCATCCCCGCCGCGCCTCTTCAGGGATGCAGGGATCCTCTTCCTGACGATTTCAGTGCAAGGGCAAGGGGACAAGATCCCGCCTGCTGATTCTGCAGGTCGCTATACGTTTCACGTATACGGAGACGCATCTAATCTCTGTCTTCTGCGCAGCATGCTGTATCCAGCATTCAGGGCTTTCCGCCCATAGTCTGCAGCTTCAAGGACGGGATGAGATTGCTGGTCATAGCGTAAGACACTTGATAGCTATGCACCATGCGTTCAGCAGAGCACCCCAGCGCCAGATCCGGCGGCGGGAATGTCCCTTCTGGAATGCTGGCTTCCGGGGCTCTAGACGCGCTTCCTTGCATCGGCATTCACACGCTCGTTCCAGCCTTCTGGCATGCAGCCGCAAGCACGCATGGCAACCGTCGCTTCTGCCATCGCCTGATAGGCAAGGTCCACACCGGCGCCATCTGCAACATACTGCGCTGCATGGTCCGAAGCGATGCCGAGACGGTCTGCCTCTGCGGCGGCATCGATGTTTGCGCCGAGGAATACGAACTCCCATCCCTGGCGCTGATAGCCCTCGATCATCCGCTTCACGCGTGCATAGGTATAGCGGTGGCTTGCATTCTCGTAGCCATCGGTGATTACGACAAAGACGACATGCTCAGCGCGAAAGCCCTCTGGCTGATAGCTCTGGACCTTTGCCGTATGGGAGATGGCGCCACCGAGCGCATCGAGCAGTGCCGTGGAGCCGCCTGGCTCGTAGTCACACCTATTCAGCGGACGCACGTGCTCGATAGGGACACGGTCAAGCGCGGCACGCGTGCCATCGCTGAAGAACACGGCAGAGACGTTCGCCTTGCCATCCGCCTCCCGGTTCTTCCTGAGCATGGAGTTGAAGCCGCCAACCGTATCCTTCGCCAGATCGTACATGGAGCCCGACTCGTCGACGACAAAGGCAAGCTCCGTGAGCCCTTGCTGCACCTTCCCATGAAGCTTCAGGACATCATGTGTGCCGGACCCGTTCCTCTTCTGGAAGTCTGCATGCTGAGACATATCTGCTCCTCTCTGGTGGCCTTGGCCACCCTGACCTCGTGCTGCCACGAGTCTAGGAGAGGGAGCCTCTCTGCAGGTAGCCTTTGAGGCGACATCCAGGAAGAGGGCTTCAGGCGACACCCAAGAGCTGCTGGTCATGCTTGAAGAGCGCATAGTTGATCTCGTCGATATCGCAGATGCCATGCCCGATATAGAACTCGACGATCACATCGAACTTGCTGTTGTGCGCAAGCGAGTAGCCGGCACGCCCCAGCAGGAGCTCTGTCTGATCGAGATCGAGCCCGAGCGCTACGGCAAGCGCAAGCACGACCCGCTTGCTGGGATGGATCTTGCCCGACCGGAGCTTGCTGAAGTACTGCCTCGTGAGATTCGCACGGTTATAGACCTCAGAATCCGTCATGCCCCTCGCATCGATCATGGAGAGCAGGGTCTCTGGAAACGAGGCGTCGAGATTGCGGAGAAGATCGTCGAGCTCGTCTTCAGGAGTTGCCTCGTGAGCGCTTGGCATGGGCGCCGAGGCAGAGAGCGGCGCCCCTCCAAAGGAGGTGCCTTCGTCGAGGAGCTCGAGCTCGCGCCTGCGGCTGCGCCTGTCCTTCTGCATTGCTTCGTCGACATAGGTCTCGCCGATGTATTCCTCGAGGTCGCGGTCGAGCTTCCGCGCTGCCTTCGTCGCGTCATGGCCGAAGACGCAGAGATAGACATCCATATCGGGAGCATCCGGCTTGGCTTTGGCCTCTTCTGTGAACCAGCTGCGGATAGCCTCTGTGGCAATCTCGAGGGCAAGGCTCTTCGGGCAGCCGAAGATGCCGGACGAGATCAGCGGGAAGGCGATCGAGGTGGCACCGAGCTTCCCTGCCAGATCGAGCGAGCTCATGTAG
This sequence comes from Olsenella sp. AGMB03486, assembly GCF_040884255.1. NCBI lineage: Bacteria > Bacillati > Actinomycetota > Coriobacteriia > Coriobacteriales > Atopobiaceae > Olsenella > Olsenella sp. AGMB03486. The sequence goes on along the minus strand of NZ_JBEVTM010000006.1, from coordinate 15,334 downwards.
CAGCCCGAAAGAAGCTGCCGCTTCCGTGAGCCCGGGCCCGGCATTGCATCCCACCGGGACCCTGCCGTATGGATGACCCAGCGCGCCTGGAGCGCAAAGCCCGGTGTCGCGACAGCACTGCCACATGCAACATGGCCGATCTTTGCACAGGCAGCCTTCATCTGCTCTTCACCGGCTGCACGGAAGATGGCACCACAGACACCGCCACCCATGATGAGGCGCTCATTGGCAGCATTGACGATTGCATCGACCTTCATATGGGTGATGTCCTGGCGGACAATCGAAAGAGGCATGGCACTCCTATCGCAGAAGAGATCTCTTCCTACGATACCCGACTGCCACGGCAGGAATGAATTCCGGCCCTCAGTGGCGGTAGTAGAAGACCGCTATCTGCGTCCGGCTCCTGAGCCCCAGCTTTGCCAGAATCGACGAGATGTGGTTGCGCACGGTACCTTCGCTCATGCAGAGCGCGGCGGCAATCTCTGCGTTGCTCAGGCCGTCTGCGATGCCTGCAACCACTTCGCGCTCCCTGTCTGTAAGGCAGGAAAAGGCAGAAAGATCGTGCTCTGACGGTGCCTGCTTCTCCGAAAGCGAGGCAGCACGCGCCAGCACCTCCCCCTCGAGCACGCTCTGCCCTGCCATCACGGAGCGCAGGGCGGGAGCAATCGTAGCCACATCCTGCTTGATAAGGTAGCCACGGGCACCGAGCTTCAAGGCCTGCACGATATAGTCGTCGTCCGAAAACGTCGTGAGGAAGACGATCCGCGCAGAAGGATCTTCTTCGAGCATCCGCTCTGCTGCAAAGAGCCCATCCTTTCCCGGCATCTGGATATCGAGGAGGGCAATGTCTGGATGGAGCTGCGAGAAGAGGGATGCTGCCTCTTCCCCGCTCGTGCCGGTGCCGACGACGTCGATATCGGGTTCTGCACCCAGAATCGTTGCAAGCGACCTCACGACGATTCTGTCATCATCCACGACGATAATCCTCACGCCTGCCTCCTTCGGGGGACGGATGCAAAGACCGAGAACTGCTTTCCGTCGGCTGTGACGGCAAATGTGCCGCCCAAGCTCTCGACACGCTCACGCATGCTGCGAAGGCCCATGCCTTGCTCTTCGAGCTCGGACGCCTCTTCGGGCACCGCTCCATCATTGACAATCCTGAGCTGCCAGATGCCTGGCATCTCGGCCACATGCACAGAAGCACGCCCCGCCCGGGCATGCCGTGCTGCATTCGTGAGCGCCTCCCGCGTCACCGCCACAAAGCAGCGGAAGACCTCCCGGGGCGGCAGCTCCTCTATCCTGCAGTCGACCGCGACCTCGGCGATGCCGCTTTCCCTGCCGAGCCGGTTGAGCTCTGTCCCAAGATCGTGTGCCGAATCATCGAGCGCATGCACGCTCGTACGCATCGAGCTCAGCGCTTCGTTGAGACCGCCTGAGAGCTCTTCGAGCTCCCCTGTTGCTGCCGCATCGTCTCTATGCACGACCTTCAGCGCTTCGACCTCAAGCACGAGACGCGTGAGCATATGCCCTACCGAATCGTGGATCTCTCTTGCAATGCGCGTGCGCTCGGCAAGCGCTGCTGCCTGCGTCTCCGAGACACGGGCATCCTCGAGCTCCTGCATCTTGCCTCTGAGCGCAAGCACCTTGTCGGAGAGATCGTCCTGTGTCTCGTGCAGCTTCTCTCCAAGCGCAAGTTCCTGCCCGCAGCGCCAGGAGAGCGCTTCGGCCAGAACAGTGATTGCAAGAAGAAGGAAGGCTTCATCCAGAGACGCTCTGCCCGCCGCCCAGGGGATGAGGGCACAGGCAGGACCCGCCCAGGCAAGCCACTTCCATCCCGAGCGTGGCAGGTCATAGGCAAGGAGCGGAAGTGCCGCTCCGGCCCCAGGCACGCTGGCCAGAAGAATGCAGGATGCACAGCTCAGGCAAGATGCAGCCCTAGGCACACGTCCGCAGATGAGCTCGTAGGCAGCGCTTGCGCAGACTGCCAATAGCAGTGCACACACTGTCTGAACGGGCACCTCGCCCGCCAGCGCAGCCAGCGCCAGGCAGGCAAATCCCATCAGTGTCTTGTCAGCCGCTCTCTCCATGGGACAAGTATAGGCGCAGATGCCCTCCATCCTTTTCAGCCGGAGGAAAGCATGGGCAGACCATGACAAATGTCATGGTGCAGGCGGTGACGGAGGTCACTTCCGAAAGGCACGCCGTTCCCTGAGAATTGCATCAGCAGCCTTGGAAAGGAGTCCACCATGGAATCCCGCACACCCGTCGTCCACATCGACAACCTCGTGAAGCGCTACGGCGAGCTCGTTGCCGTAGACCATCTCTCCCTCGATATCATGCCCGGCGAGATGTTCGGACTCTTGGGTCCCAACGGCTCCGGCAAGACGACAACCATCAACTGCATCCTGCAGCTTCTGACCTATGACCATGGCAAGATCGAACTCTTCGGCAAGCCCATGAAGCCCACAAGCTACGACCTCAAGCGCCACATCGGAGTCGTGCCCCAGGAGGTTGCCGTCTTCGACGAGCTCACGGTACGCGAGAACGTGGACAGCTTCTGCGCGCTCTATGTGCCAGACCGGACGCAGCGCCGTGCACTGGTGGATGACGCTATCGCCTTCGGAGGACTCGAGAAATTCGAGAAGTTCCGCCCGAAGAAGCTCTCAGGAGGACTGCTCCGTCGCCTCAACATCGCCTGCGGCATCGCGCACAGGCCCGATCTCATCATCCTCGACGAGCCGACCGTGGCCGTGGATCCCCAGAGCCGCGAGTCCATCCTCTCAGGCATCGAGCGCCTGAACCACGAAGGCGCGACCGTGATCTACACCTCGCACTACATGGAAGAGGTAGAGCGCCTCTGCAGCCGCATCATGATCATGGACCATGGACGCTCGGTCGCAAGCGGAAGTGCAGACGAGCTCAAGGGCATGATCGGCACCGGCGAGAAGATCTCGATCGAGGTCGGCAGCATGGACAAGACAACGCTCGAGCAGCTGCGCTCGCTTGAACTTGTGCGCCGCGCAGAGATGGCAGACGGCATGCTCCGCGTCCAGTGCGCCGCTGGCGCCCACAATCTCCAAGACATCCTCGCCGTGCTTGCCGGAGCGCACATCGCCTACGGCCGCGTGCTCTCGGAGCCGCCGACCCTGAACGATGTCTTCCTCGAGATCTGCGGACGAGAGCTCCGCGACGAGGCGTAAGGAGGCAGCCATGCTTGCAAGCTTCAAGACCTGTGTCCTTGCGCTTGTGCGCGACAAGGCGCTCCTTGTCTGGGCCCTTGCCTTTCCGATCATCCTGACCTGCATCTTCATGGGCATGTTCTCAGGATTCGACGATGTCTATGCGATGGTCGGCTCCACGCTCGGCGTCGTGCACGACGAGAACTTCGAGAAGGCGGCAGGCCTCGATGCGACGCTCGCCTCCATCTCCGACACAGACTCGGAGAGCCACATCGCAGACCTCGTCTCTTTCGAGACAGAAGAGGAAGCAAAGGACGCAGCCGATGCAGGAAGAATCGATGCCTACCTCACCGTCTCAGATGACGGAGTGCCCGAGCTGCATGTGAGCGCCTCGAGCCTGACCGAGCATGGAAACCTCCCCGCCTCGGTGCTGACCGAAGTGCTCGATACCTACGTGAGGATGCGCTCTGCGATCGAACACATCACAGCGCTGCGCCCCGATCTTGTGCAGTCAGGGGCAGCGCTCGCTGCTTTCCAAGCAGGAGCTGTGAGCACGGTACGCCTCACCGCCACGAAGACGGCACCCGCCCCGGATGTCCGCTACTACTATGCCCTTCTTGCTATGGCAGCAGGACTTGGTGCCTCAGCTGCCATGCAATCGGTGAGAAGGCTTCTGCCCGAGGCAGGATCTGTCGGCGCACGTACGACGCTTGCCTCAACGCCCCGCTGGCGCATGCTTCTGGGCACGCTTCTCGGCACCTGGCTCTGCGAGTTTGCCTGCATGTTCGCAGCCTTCCTCTTCATGCGCTTCGTCGCCGAGGTCGATTTCGGCGACAATGCAGCGCTTGTCCTTCTTGCCATCTTCCTCTCGGCGCTCGTGGCCTGTGCAGCAGGTGCCCTCCTCGGCACGATCCCTGCCATGGAGAGCGGCATGGTCTCAGGCCTCACCTGCCTGCTCTCCCTCTTCACGGGGCTCTATGGCCCGGCCTCGCAGTCGCTTGCCGACCTCGTCGAATCCTCAGTGCCTTTCCTTGCCTATGCAAATCCGCTCTGGGAAATGACGAACTGCTTCTATGCCCTGCTCTACTATGACACGCTCGATGCCTTCCAGGCGCGCTGCACAGCCCTTGTCTTCATGGCGCTGGCATTTTTCGCCCTGGCATCCTTGCGTATGAGGAGGATCTCTCATGAGCACCTTTAAGACCTACCTCAAGATCCTGTCTGCCCACTAGATCTATATCGTGATCTACCTCATCCTCATCTCCTCTGTCGGCATCATCTCCGGTCTCGGCAGCGCCTCGCCGGATACGGCAGAATTCCGTCCCGCCTCCGTGAGCGTCGCCGTGATCGACCGCGATGGCTCACGGCTCTCCGAAGCGCTTGCCGCGCATGCAAAGGACGGCAACGATGCGATGGACATCCCGGATGACAAGCTCGCCATCCAGGATGCCCTGGCCCGCGATACGGTCTCCTACCTTCTCGTCATTCCCGAAGGCTGGGGAGATGCCCTCATGGATGCCGCCGCAGCCGGAACAGATGCCCCTCCGCTCGAGACCTACATCTCCTATCAGTCCGGCCGCGGCAGGCTCCTCGACCTCGAAGTCACGAGCTATGCAAATGCACTCTACGGAAATGCGGCTGTGCTAGGCGGAGATGCAGAAGGCATTGCGGACGCAGCGGACAGCGCCTGGAAGGAGAGCGCCGCGACCTCCCTCATCGCTCAGAAGGCATCTCCCCTGCCGTCGTCCACCGTGGTTGCAGCAGAGTTTTCCGCCTATCCCATCTTTGCGAGCGTGACCGTCTGCATCGCTGTCCTCATGGCCGAGGTCAACAGGGCTCCGGTGAAGATGAGAAGGCTTGCCTCTCCCGAACCGTCACGCACCAGAAGCCTTGCGCTCTTCGCTGCCTGCGCCGCAGTCGCACTCATTGCCTGGGCATGGAACTTCGGCCTCCAGGCTGCCATCCTGGGACGCACTGCCATCGCGGACTCGCCTGTGCAGATGGCAATCGTCGGTGCCGCCCTGCTTGCCTATTCGTTCGTCTCGGCTGCCACAGGCTTCCTCATGGGCCAGCTCGGCTGCTCCGAGAATGCTTCCAATGCGATTGCGAACATCTTCGGCATGCTCTTCTCCTTCCTGGGCGGCGGCTGGACAGGGCTCTCGCTTCTGCCCGACTCCATCATCGCGCTTGCCCATTTCACGCCCTCGTATTGGTCTGCACTTGCAATAGAGGGTGCCAGCGCAATGGCAGATGCCACGCCTGCGGCTGCTGCTCCCCTTCTGGCCGACATCGCGATCTGTGCCCTCTTCGGCCTAGCCTTTCTTCTTGTTGGCATGGTCCAGGGCAGGACACGCTCCCGCGCCCAGACGGCCTAGCCAGAAGCGGCAGCACCTTCGCCAGCAAGGCAGCCGGTGCAGCACGTATCTGCTGCACCGGCCTTGGGAGACTCGGTGGCTGCATCGGATCAGCCTCTCGTTTTCTGCCGCCACCTGCCTTCCAGCCTCTTTCGCTCCGTCCATGAAAGCTTCCGGCAGCTGCTTCCTGCCGTCGTGGCTGCCGCAGCTTTCGTGCGGGTCTGGCACATGCTGTCGAAAAGACGGAGAGCCAGAGCCCTCCGAAGGGTACCCGGAAGATGCAGCGAGGCTGCTCTTCGCTTCGCGCAAGACGGCAATCCCGCATGCCTGACGGGGAGCAGAAGCCGCGCTTGGCCGAAGCCCAGGCACTCATTGCCCCCAGCACCGAGCGCGGCGGCACAGAATTCAGGCAAGTGTCCCGGCCGGGGTCTGGCTTTCAGGCACTTCCTCCGGCGCATGCAGGAGCATCTCGCCGATGCACTCCCATGAAAGCCTTTCCGTCTTGGGGCGAGCTTTTCCCTGTCCAGGATGTCGGAGCAGGACCGCTCGGTCCAGCCATCGGTCTCAGGATCCTCGGACACACAGTGCGCTCTTAATCTTCTCTTTCAGAAGCCTGTCCGCATGAGGCAGGAGCTCACGCTCAAGCTCTGCTGCAAAAAGGTCTTCGAAGGGCACGGATGAACCGTGCCCTGTTGCAGAATCCGGCGTGCTGCCAGTATCGGGTGTGCAACAGGGAAGCGCCTCTTCGGGTGCACGAGCCCTGCGCGGAGGTTCCATATCGCATATCCAGACAATGGCAGATGCCGACACGTGGGTGGTGGTCCCCTGCTGCCAGCTCCTTCATGCCTGCGAAGACAGGGGGCTTCCGACAGACGATGGGAGATGCAGGCCATTCAAGAACGGAGGCATTCAAGACACGCACAGGCCTCAGGGACCTTGCCATCTCCCAGCCCGAGACATCGAGCGTCTCGCCGACTTCCATTCGCTGGCGTCACGCCCCTTCTCGCGCCTCAGAAGCCACGCGTGCTCATGCATAGGGACGAAGCGCACACCGCACGAAGCGAATCGCCCGGTACGGCTCCCGGACTCTGCTGCAGAGAGAAGACATGCGCCCTTCTCTTCCTCAAGCGCCGCGAACTCTTTTTCCAGGGCTTCGCGCATTGCGGGAACGCTTCCTTCCGTGCCGCCGGCAATGCCCAAGCATTTCGGCTCCGAGCCCTAAGCCCGGGCTGCTCCATCTTTCCGCGCAGCCTTTCGCGCTTGGCAGCTGCCGGCCCCGACAGGAATGGATGGCGGACAGGCTACTTCCGCTTCAGCCTGCGCTCGTTGCGCTTCACGGCCATATGCTCGAGAAGGACATCTGTCTCCTCTTCCTCCTGAGGCGTTACCGGCACCACCCGAAGCCCGTCTGCCCAGCTGCCCTGCTCGCCGCGCTTCAGGTGCTCATAGCCGACGACGGAGAAGGCCATGGCGCCGGCAAAGTTCACGAGCAGGTCCTTCATCGTGTCGATAAGGCCTATATCGAGGTAGCCTGCGACATGCACGACCTCGCCCGAGGCGCATGTGATGGCGGTATCCACGATATCGTCCACATGGATGCGGGTGCCCGTATCCGTGGGGTCCAGGGCGACCGAGGATATAGAGGACACGATCGTGTCCTTCTGCATGTCCATGCCGAGGAAGGAATCGAACGAGAATTCGACGAACTCCCAGAGCACGCCTATGGTCATCGAGAAGCAGAAGGCAACAAGCGTCACGTAGATCGGAGACAGGCTGATCTTGTCGCTCGAGCGGTTCAGGAGGTCGACAAGCGAGAAGCCGACCGCTGCGCAGAGGAACCCGTTCAGGGTATGGAGCACCGTATCCCAGCCAGGAATCAGGACATAGTAGTGGTCGATCTCGCCCAGGATCTCGGCCGCAAAGATGAAGATGTAGATGATGTTCTGGAAGAGCGGCGGGATGTCGACATGCGCCCGGTCCTCGAGAAGCGCCGGCATCAGGAAGAGGACGAGCACAAGGACCGATATCGCAACGCCTTCCCACCTCGCCGTCATGATGCAGCGGATGAGGGTCACGAGCACCAGCGCACGCAGGACCGAATAGAGGATGAACGTCTTCCTGTTGAGCGCAATCCTGTCCTTGAGCCTGCGCACGAAGGCGCGGATCCTGCCTGCAGCCATCGGGCCTCCCTTTTCCATGGCGGAACCGGACAAGCGCAATCGTAGACCAAAGGCAGCTGTTGCCCCATCGATAGCGAAGAAGCTCTCAGCATATCCGCATATGCAAAACCGCTGGACATGCGCATCATTGAGATGTCTTCCTTCATTTATGCGCTCATGGGATTGAGGGCCGAGTCCCAGATCAAAGCCGTCAGTCTTGATTCCCCTGAGAGAGCAGGCCTTCGAAGAGCTCCCTGAGCCTTCGGGCAAAAGCTCATCCAGATGCCCGATCCTGTCCAGGAAGAGGGCAGATGGCTCGTTTCTGCAGGCAAGCATGGGCTTCGAGCAAAAGCAGGCATCCGCTGTGGCGATGCCGCAGGAAAGATCTGCCGCGCAAGAGGCATAGGTAGCGGAGCCATGTGCGGCATCAGCCCCTCGGTGCTGCATGAAAAGCCAGCGGATTGCTCAGCATGGCTGGCGGTCCCATGCACTGCCGCCAGGGACAGCGAAGAATCGGAAAAGGGAGGCGCCACACGGCTCCGCGCCTCCCTGCATGCCGGAGAGAGCTGAAGCTATCTGAGCTCGTTGTCGCGGTCGTAGTGCGTGCCGCCCCAGTAGACACGGTGTGCCTGCTGGCACTTCTCGGGGAGCTCCACATCCTTGAGCGCCCACTTCACGAACTCGTCGAAGCCGGTACGGTCCACGATGTAGCCAATGTGCTCCTTTCCTTCCGGCGCATTCGGATTGATGTACTCCTCGATGTAGGCGTAGGTGTTCTTCACGATCTTCAAGATGGACTCCTCGTCCACCCACCTCAGCCAGTCCTCTGCCATGCGCGGATTCTGCTTGCCGGTGCGGCCGAAGATCTTGAGGCGGAAGTAGTGCTCGGGGCTCCTCGTCCAGGCACGGGTCGGGCAGTAGACGACGCAGACGCCACAGCCGATGCAGCGGTCTTCGTTGCGCACGACCTTGCCATTCACCATCTCGAGGGCAGAGACCGACCTGCGCTGGCACCACTTGACGCACTGGCCGCAGCCGATGCAGCGTGCCGGGTCGTACTGCGGCTCGGTCATGCCGATGATGCCGAAGTCGTTGAGGGCGACATGGGCACAGTCGTTCGAGCAGCCGGTGAAGGCGACCTTCACATGGCGGTTGTTCGGGAAGATTGCCTGGTCCATGCGCTGGGCGAAGGCCGTCGTGTCATAGCAGCCGAAGGGGCAGAGCCTCTTTCCCGGGCAGGCAACGATGTTCCTCGTGCCGGAAGCCAGATAGCCGTCTGCCGTATCCTCCTGATTGATCTTCGTGTCCTCGATGATGGCCTGGAGCTTCTCGTTCACCTTCGGCATGTCTTCGAGCTTGATGCCGGGAATCTCGACGCCCTGCCTGTTCGTCAGGAAGATCTGGCCATCTCCGAACTCCTCGGCAATCTCCACAATCCTGGCCATGCTCTTTGCCGAGACGAGGCCGCCCGGGATGCGGATACGGCTTGCCGTCTCGCCGCGGACCTTGCTGTAGCGGAAGGCATTCTTCTTGAGCGCCTTGACATTCACGTCCTGAATCATGCGTTCCCTCCTAATCCAGCATGTCCTTGGACACGGTATAGTTGAAGACCGGGCCATCGAGGCAGACATAGTGCTCGCCGATGCGGCAGTGTCCGCACTTGCCAAGGCCACAGCACATGCGCCTTTCCTGGCTGACCCAGATGTTCTCCTCGGCAAAGCCGAGCTCAAGCAAGCCCTTGATCGAGAAGCGCATCATGGGAGGAGGACCGACGACGACGGCCTGGGCTGTCTTCGGGTCCTTGAGAGGCAGGTCCGGGATGTACTTCGTGACAAGGCCGATATTGCCCTCGTAGCCTTCAGGCGCCCCGTCGACTGTGAGCGTCAGGTTCAGCGCCTTGTCCCAGCGGGCAAGGTCGTCACGGAAGAGCATATCGTCCGGGCTCTTGAAGCCGACGATCACGTACTTGTTCTCTGGGTCGGGAGAGGAGGCAAGAGAGTCGATGACGCCACGGACCGGAGAGACGCCGGTGCCGCCGGCAACGACGACGACCTCGCCTGTCTGGTAGAGGCTTACATCAAAGCCATTGCCGAAGGGCCCGCGCAGGAAGAGCTTCTGGCCCACATAGTTCTCGAAGACCTCGTTCGTGACCCTGCCGACACGGCGGATCGTGAGGTCGATGGACTTGCCGGGCACGATGCCGGAGACAGAGATCGGTGCCTCGCCGAACTTCGGGACGGATACCTCGAAGAACTGGCCCGGGCGCACCTCTCCCTCATATGCCATCCTGAACGTGTATTCCTTCTTCGTGTGCTTGATCACATCGAGGATCTCTGACGAGAAGGGGATGTAGGGGTTCACGGCCGCATCGTTCACAGCGTCGAACGTCACCGTCTGGCTAGGCATTCTCCTTCGCCTCCTCTTCCTTCTCGTAGGCTTCGCAGGCAGCATTGAGCTTGTTCACGCAGGCAGCGAAGCTGATGTATTCCGGGCAGATATCGTCGCAGCGACCGCAGCCGACACACATGTCGTAGCCGAAGCGGCGCCTGAAGTCATAGACCTTGTGAAGCACCTTGAAGCGCATGCGCTCGCCAGCGGTCTTTCTGTAGGAGCCGCCGCCTGCGACATCGGAGTAGCCGTCGATCATGCAGCTTGCCTGCACACGGCGCCTCTCGCCGACACGGCCGTTCTCTGTATAGAACACATCCTGCATCGTGTAGCAGGAGCAGGTCGGGCAGGCGATCGTGCAGCGGCCGCACTCGATGCAGCGGTCCGTGTACTCGTTCCACATGTCGGAGCGATAGATCGCATTCGGCACCGTCTCGGGGCGTGTCACATGCACCTCGTTCTCCGTGACGGAAGCCGGTGTGACGTCCTCTTCCTTCTCTGCGCAGGCAGCGAAGATGGGGTCCAGGTCCTTGTCTGCCACAGCGGAAAGGATCTTGTCCCCTGCTTCCTCGACTGAGAACATCCAGCCCACGGGCGCCACATTCGTGCCCATATCGACGCAGAAGCAGCTTGCAAAGCTCTTCGTGCAGCCGATGAGGGCAAAGTGCACGTGGTCGCGGATGCGCTTGTAGAAGTAGTCCTTCGAGGGACCGTTGTCGAGATAGATCTGGTCGAGACGACGGACGCCGTGGAGGTCGCAGGCACGCAGGAACACGATCACGTCGCGCGGATCGATATCTGCTTCCTTGACGGAATCCTCCGTGAAGTAGAAGAGCGTCTCCGACAGCGGGCTCAGGATCTCCTTCGCCGGATAGTCGGACTTCTTCTCGAGCTCCATCTCGGAGCCGGACGCCACGAAGTCATAGCGCACGACATCGACGTCGGTGAAGCGTCCCTCTCCCTTCTTGAGCACCGGAGCATAGATGCGATAGGTTTCGCCGAGCTTCGCTATGAGCTCGTCGAACCCATCCCGCGTGAGCACATATCCCACAGCAGAACCCCTCTCTCGTGGCAGGGATCGCTCCCTGCGTATGGATGGCCAGATACCTTCCTGGCTATGCATGCAGGCTGAGGCCCCCTCAGACGCTCTGCCTGCATCTGTCAAATGATACGGCATGCCTCACATATTCGCAATGCAGCATGCCCCACCATGAGACACCTGCCATTCTCGCAGGAAAGCGGCTTATCCATGTGCAGCTTTCTGTAAGGCTCCGCGAACGGAGAGAAGGGTCCTTGGCTATGCAGAAAGCTCAGGCAGGAGCTTGGGCAAGGGCCGCCAGGCGCGGCATGAGGCCCTCGATGCAGGCAATGAAGCGCTGTGCTGCAGGAGAGGCTTCAGCAAGAGATGGCACAGCGATGCCGAGAGAGATATAGTGCGGCTCCTCGAAGGGGACCTCTGCCACGGCTCCCGTCCATTTCCTGCTGATGAAACGCTGGTTGAAGCTCACGCCGAGTCCTGCCTCGACCATGCTGCAGGTCATGAAGCCATCGGTCGTCTCATAGCGGTCCTCGATATGGAGCCCCTCCTCGCGGATCAAGCAGACCTGGTCCGTATCATGGTCGTCAAGCGCATGGATGAATGCCTCGTGCTCGAGATTCCGGATCGGATAGCTCGCAGCCCCTGCCAGAGGATGGTCCTTCGGCAGCCACATGACCATCTCATCCCTATAGAGCGCCTTCCAGTCGCAGCAGGTGCCCCGTGCCAGCTTTGCGCAGAAGCAGAGATCGACCGCACGGCTGTTGAGCCACTGGCCCATCTCCGTATTGCCGCCTTCCAGACCGCCCGCCACACGATCTATGCAGAGCGCACCCATGGGCAGGAAGCGTCGCAGGCCGCAAAGGAGAAGCTCGATTTCTCTTCCGATTATCTCGAGGGCTGTGCCGATGCCATCATGGACCGTCTCGTGGCAACGAACCACGAGAAGAGCGCAGGCTATGGGCTCGACGAGCACAGCCTCCATGCGCAGCAGCTCATAAAGAGTGCCTGCAAGGCGCCCTCCGCCGAGGTCTTCTTCCTCGTCGGCGGCACGCAGACGAACGAGGTCGCGATCTGTGCCCTGCCTGCTCCCTGGGAGGGCGTCATCTGCGCCACCTCGGGACGCATCGCCGTGCATGAGGCAGGCGCTATCGAAGCAGGCGACCACAAGGTGCCCGCAATCCCCGGCCACGACGGCAAGCTTGCAGCAGGGGATGTCGACGAATTCATGAGGCTCTGGGAGAAGGATGGCAACCGTGGCCACATGGTCCAGCCGGCACTCATCTGCATCTCCCAGCCAGACGAGTATGGCCTCATCTATACGAAGGCAGGGCTCGAGGCGCTGCGTTCGGTCGCAGATGCCCGCCATCTCAAGATCTGCTGCGACGGCGCACGCCTTGCCTATGCCCTTGCTGCACCGGAAAACGATGACACGCTCGAAGACCCCGCACATCTCACCGATGCCTTCTTTATCGGCGGCACGAAGTGCGGTGCGCTCTTCGGCGAGGCGCTTGTCTTCCCGAAGCCTGAGCTTGTCCCCCACTTCTTCACGTTCGTGAAGCAGCAAGGAGCCCGCCTTGCCAAGGGACGTCTGCTCGGCGTCCAATTCGAGGCCTTCTTCGAGGATGGGCTCTATGAGCGCATCGGCAGGCCTGCCATCGCCCACGCGCACGAGATCTCTCATGCCTTCGAAGATGCCGGCATCGCGCTTGCCCATCCGACCGAGACGAACCAGGTCTTCCCCATCCTCTCCAACTCCCAGGCAAAGCGTCTCGGCGAAGTGGCGCTTGCAAGCTTCCGGGAGAAGCCAGACGAGCATCACACGATTGTGTGTCTCGCGACAAGCCGGGCCACGAAAGACGAGGATGCCGAGGCGCTCGTGCGCGTGCTTGGATCGGGCATCCTCGCACAGCAGCACGGCCCCGAGAGAAGCCTCAGGGCCGTGCAGTCTTTCCTATCCGAAGATGCTCTTGAAGAAGTTCACGATGCTGTCCCACCACGAAGGGCTTGCCTGCGTGCTCTCCGTGCTGGATGCGGCATCAGAAGCCGCCTCGGAAGAAGCCGATGTGTCTTCGGTATCGCTTGCCTGAGTGACGCCTTCGCCCATCGTGAAGGATGTATCGGTACCGAATGCCTCATCGAAGGCGCTGCGGTCTGCCGTGCTCGTCGCAAGCGTGCCAGCAGAGGAGGCATCGTAGGCCGTGCCATAGCTCCCTTCGACCGTCACGATCACATCAGAGGTGCCGGATCTGAGCACCTTGCCGGAAGCATCGACGATCTGGACGTCGTTTCCCGAGCTGTCCACAACGGTGGCACCATCTGCAAGCGTGAGGTTCGAGACCGTCGAGTCTGCTGTCACGGCCCAGGAAGAGGTCCCATCGACTGAAACCGAAAGAGGCGTCTCGGATGTCGAGCCGGCAGAGCTCTGCTCGATGTCCGCCGCACCGGTCCATGTCGTGCCGCCGGTCAGATAGACGTCAGCCGAGCTGATCGTGTCTGCAGAGATCTTTCCGGAAAGCGTCTCGCCGATAGCGGTGAAGCGCACCGTCGCACCATTCGAGCCGGCACTGCCCCAATTGTTCGAGCTGTTGCCCTCTGCTGTCAGCAGCGCCACCGCGTCGGAGTCAAAATCGAGCGTCGTGTTCGAAAGCACGATATCGGCCGACGTGTTCGTCAGATAGAAGAAGGAGCCTGACTGGATCGAGCTCGAGAGCGTCGAGTCCGCTGCCTGGAACTTGGCTGTCTCGCCTGTCGTGCTCTCCGCATCGCCTGAGGTCGACTGGTAGATGATCACGGCATCTGCCATGGGGTCGGACGCTGTCGCTTCTGTCATCGTGCTCGTGAGGTCCGAGTCCTCGATGAGGATCGTGTTGAAGCCTTCCATGCCGGCGATCTGCGAGCCGGTGGCGGTTCCCGTGACGCCCGAGACCTCGACATCGCCCGTCGAATAGAGCAGAGGCGAGCCGGAGCCTGCCGTCGAAAGATCTGAGGCCGTGACCGAGACCGTGCCGCCGCCGCGGTCTGTTGCAAGCGCGGCGCAATGGTCGCCTTCGGTCGAGATCGAGAGCTCCGACGCCAGGATCTTACCTCCATAGGTAGCATCGAGACCGCGCGAGTTGCCTGCCGTCGTCGCGATCTCATCCTGATAGGCAAGGACGGTCGCACCATCGGTTGCAAAGATGCCGTTCGACCCCTCGGAGGTAGTCGAAAGCGTGCTTCTCTGCACCGTGGCAGTCGATCTTTCGCCCACAGCAAGCAGGATCGAGTTCACGCCGTAGAAGTTGCAGGAGTCTCCATCCGTATCGTCACCCGACTTCTGGAGCGTCGCAGCATCAAGCGTGAGCGTGCCGCCATTCTGGACAAGCGCAGCATTCACATCCTTCGCCGTGCTCACGGTCGTGCTGGTCGAGTCGCTCTCCGTGCCGTCAGCGACGAGGATGCCGGAAAGCGTCCCTGTGTAGTCGTAGGCCATCGTATCGGCTCCGGCACCCTGGCCCATGCCGCCAGCGCCGCCTGTCAGCGGCTCGCCCGGCTGGGACTGTCCGCTCGGTGCGGCAGGTGCCCCTTCTGCAAAGGCATACAGAGGCGCAGACGAGAAGACGAGGACGCCTGTCAGCGCGAATGCACCAACTCGTGCGAGATCTTTCCGGAACGCCTTCCGTCCTGTCTGCACAGACACGCCTTCGAGGCTGCTCGGTCGCTTCATGACGGACCCCTTCCATTCCATAAAGCTCGATTGCTGTTGGCCTAGATATACCGCGTGTCACGCCTGCCTGGACGCTTGTGGGCATCGACAATGCAGACAGCGCACAATGCTTCGAGACATTTGAAGAGAGATGAAAACCAGGCTGAACGCAGGCAGAAGCGCACCTGAAAGCCGTGTGCTCAGACAGAGCATCCGGCTCCTGCTATGCTCAGGCCAGGACCCATTCCAGGAGAAAGACAGACAATGAAGGCGCTCTATCTCATGCGGCACGGCGAGACGCTCTTCAATGTCCACCACAAGAACCAGGGCTGGTGCGACTCGCCTCTGACCGAACGCGGCCATGCCCAGGCACGCATCGCCGGACGTCATTTCAGGGAGCTTGGCATACGCCGTTGCAAACTAGTTTGTTCCAGCTTGCATGGCGGGGTTGCCTCCGCCAGCTCCGGGCCTTGCGGCGCTTGTGCGCCCGCCCGGTTCGCGCTTCGCTGGGCTCTGCCTCGGGACCATGGGGT